>NZ_CATJGZ010000124.1:0-102994 GCF_949740115.1 Bacteroides sp. 41_26 | reverse complement strand
GTGAACTGTAGTCATCAAACCTTTAACGATACCGAACTTGTCGTTCAATACTTTAGCGATAGGAGCCAAGCAGTTAGTAGTACAAGAAGCGTTAGAGATAATGTCCTGACCTGCGTAAGTATCGTGGTTAACACCATATACGAACATAGGAGTAGCATCCTTAGAAGGAGCAGACATGATTACTTTCTTAGCACCAGCCTGGATATGTTTGCGAGCTGTTTCGTCAGTCAGGAAGAAACCTGTTGATTCAACAACAACGTCAGCGTCAACTTCGTTCCATTTCAAGTTAGCAGGATCCATCTCTGCAGTCAAACGGATTTTGTTACCGTTTACAATCAAAGCACCGTTTTCTACAGCTACAGTACCATCAAAACGACCGTGTACTGAGTCATACTTCAACATGTATGCCAAATAATCAGCATCCAACAAGTCATTGATACCTACGATTTGAATATCGTTACCAAAGTTCTTAACTGCAGCACGGAACACCATACGTCCGATACGGCCGAAACCGTTAATACCTACTTTAATCATTTTGTTTAAACTTTTAAGGGTTTTATAATATTTGTTCAAATATATTTCTGAACTTGCATTTCTTTTCTAAATGCGGTGCAAAAGTAAGAAAATGTTTTTATATTCGCACATGAAATTAATATTAAATATAAAAAAAGATGGGAAAGAGTACTTTTTTACAGGACTTTAAGGCTTTCGCCATGAAGGGAAATGTGATTGATATGGCCGTCGGTGTTATCATCGGTGGAGCGTTTGGTAAAATAGTGTCATCAGTGGTGGCTGATGTCATAATGCCTCCTCTCGGATTGCTGGTAGGTGGAGTGAACTTTACGGATTTGAAGTGGGTGATGAAGCCTGCTGAGGTGATAGATGGAAAAGAAATTGCTGCTGTGACGTTGAATTATGGAAACTTCTTGCAGGCTACTTTTGATTTTCTGATAATTGCCCTTTCTATATTCTTATTTATACGATTGTTGACCAAACTGACCACAAAGAAAGAAGCTGCTGCTCCTGCAACGCCCCCCGCACCACCGGCTCCTACTAAAGAAGAGGTGTTACTGACTGAAATACGTGACTTGCTAAAGGAGCAAAAAGGAAAATAAATAGACTATTGTTCAAGTAGATTGCATAGTTTTTTATACTTTTGCAGATCATTTATTCAAAATCCAACCATTTATATGCAGGAAAAAATAATAATCCTTGATTTCGGATCGCAGACTACGCAGCTTATTGGACGTCGTGTACGCGAGCTGGATACGTATTGTGAAATTGTTCCTTATAACAAGTTCCCCAAAGGAGATGAAAGTGTAAAAGGTGTTATCCTTTCCGGAAGCCCTTTCTCAGTATATGATGAAAGCGCATTCAAGGTAGACTTGAGCGAGATACGGGGTAAATATCCTATTTTGGGCATTTGCTATGGTGCACAGTTCATGGCTTATACGAATGGCGGAAAAGTGGAACCGGCAGGTACGCGTGAGTACGGTCGTGCCCACTTAGCTTCTTTCTGTAAGGACAACGTGTTGTTCAAAGGGGTGAAAGAAGGTACCCAGGTGTGGATGAGCCACGGAGATACCATTACAGCTATTCCTTCCAACTTCAGGAAAATAGCTTCTACTGATAAAGTAGAAATAGCTGCTTATCAGATTGAGGGAGAACAGGTATGGGGTGTACAATTTCATCCGGAAGTGTTTCATAGTGAAGACGGAACACAGATGTTGAAGAACTTTGTGGTAGATGTTTGTGGTTGTAAGCAAGATTGGTCTCCGGCTTCGTTTATTGAAAGTACAGTAGCCGAACTGAAAGCTCAGTTGGGTGATGATAAGGTAGTGCTTGGTTTAAGTGGCGGCGTTGATTCATCAGTGGCTGCCGTATTATTGAATAGAGCTATTGGTAAGAATCTTACTTGTATCTTTGTTGATCACGGTATGCTTCGTAAGAATGAATTTAAAAACGTAATGCATGATTATGAATGCCTTGGTCTCAATGTGATTGGTGTGGACGCCAGTGCTAAGTTCTTTGCAGAGCTGGAGGGCGTAACTGAACCAGAGCGTAAACGGAAGATCATAGGTAAAGGCTTTATCGATGTATTTGATGAAGAAGCACATAAGATTAAAGATGTGAAATGGCTGGCACAGGGTACAATCTATCCGGACTGCATCGAATCATTGTCTATCACGGGCACAGTCATCAAGAGTCATCACAATGTAGGTGGATTGCCTGAAAAAATGCACTTGAAACTCTGTGAACCGCTTCGTCTTTTGTTTAAGGATGAAGTTCGCCGTGTAGGTCGCGAATTGGGTATGCCTGAACATTTGATTACGCGTCATCCATTTCCCGGACCTGGATTAGCTGTGCGTATTTTAGGTGATATAACTCCGGAAAAAGTATCTATTTTGCAGGATGCCGATGATATCTTTATTCAAGGATTGAGAGATTGGGGATTGTATGACCAGGTATGGCAGGCAGGTGTTATCTTGCTTCCGGTTCAGTCTGTAGGTGTAATGGGAGATGAACGTACTTATGAAAGAGCTGTTGCACTGCGTGCTGTGACATCTACCGATGCAATGACAGCTGATTGGGCACATTTGCCTTATGAGTTCTTAGGAAAAGTTTCTAATGATATAATTAATAAGGTGAAGGGTGTGAATCGCGTAACTTATGATATCAGTTCCAAGCCACCGGCAACTATAGAGTGGGAGTGATTAGTAGTTCCTTTTAGAGTTTATTCAAATGAGGGTGTCCGAAAGGATCCCCTCTTTTTTATTGTGCAAAAGTCCGAGCTTGAGAAAGTTCGGACTTTTACAAAAAAAAACAGGAGGGTACCCTTTTTCGGACCCCCTCATTATTGTATAAGAAAAGAATATACTTAATTTAATGAAAGTTCCTTATGTGTTTTTATGATTATAAGATTAGTATTTTAACACACACTTAAAATTCTAATTAACAGTGTGTCAAATACGTATTTTTTTATAAGAAAGTATGTACTTTCTTGTTTTCTGATTATCAATGTTATAGAATGGGAAATGTGTTTCTAAATAGGGAAAGTTGGTAGTGGTTGGATACATCTTTTTAAACAAATAATTTGTAAATTTTGAGTCTTTATTAAAAAATGTTTATATTTGCATTGTTGTATAAAACAACGAACATATATAGGATGCGTTTAGTTCTTTTTAAAATGATAAACTTAATATATTATCTAAGGTGGTAGAGATGAAAAAAACTCGTTATTAGCGTTATAATGATTTGTAGCATATACGATAATAAGTGTGAGTTGACTTTTTCTATTTTTCCGTTTTAAGGTAGTTGAGAACTTTTATTATTGGAATATTGAACTATTGGTTCACGCTTTCTTTATGTGTTAATAATATTCCTTTATTAATTAAGAGCATTGACGAGCCAGCGATGCATGTTTAACAATTATGAAAAGATTTTTTATTAGTGCACTGGCATGCGTTATGACAGTATGTATAAGTGCTCAAATTATGCGTGCTGAAGAACTTGAGAAGTATGCGGTTGAGAATTTTGGAGATAAATGGACTGAAGCCGCTGAAAACTTAGGAACAAAAGTTTCATTAGACAAAAACAATTCATTGACTTATGTTCAAGTTATAGATTGTGGAGAACAAACAAAAGAACAACTTTATGTTGCCCTTAATTATTGGTTCACTGCTACATTCAACGATGCTGATGCTGTTATTCAACTTAATGATAAAGAGGCTGGTGTGATAATTGCCAAAGGGTTTATAGGAGGAATTGCGTCTCATGCAGGAGGTATGAATTCTTATGTTATCAGCATATATCCTATTATCAGAGTAGATATTAAAGAGGGTAAAATTCGTGTTACTTATACTGTTCAAAACTACGATGTTAATAAATATGTAGGTGGCGGTATAATGGGAGCAATTGGGGGTACCCAGGCTACAAAATCTGTAGAAAAGTGGGCTATTGAAAAATGTTTTCCATTTCAAATGAAAGATGGATATAAGGCTAAAAAGAGTTCTTCTAAGGCACTTGTTATGACACATGCTTATTCAAATGTCATCATGGATAAAATAGAAGAAGCAGCAAAGAATGGTCTGGTAGGGAATGAAAATAATGATTGGTAGTATTCTATTTATTATTTGTTACACTATGGAAAAGAATGATAGATTGTTTCGTTTGATACGGATTCAATATATTTAGGGACATTTAGTAAATAATATAAAATTGGCCAACTGATTCATATTCAAAGTGTTGCGAATTAGTTGGCTTTTTTGTATCTTTAGATATTCCCCCGCAAATAAGGTTTGACGGGCAAAACGGGGGAAATATCCAAATTAAGATATGGCTAAGATACAAAATATTTCAGAAATCCACCCTACTTTGGGCTTTACAGAATTCGATATTCTGGAAAAATATCGTAAGAGTTTTGGTGAGAGTGAACTTGGAAATCTTCATTCCGTGTTTCCATTCGACAGTATAGCCAAAGAGGTCGGTCTGTTACAGCACTGGCTGGGAACAGTTTCAGTCCTCCAGTAAAGATCGCCCTTATGGTATTGAAGGCTTACACCGGATTCTCTGGCAGGCTACTGGTAGAACATCTTAACAGCAACATACACGACTGAGTTCTTAGCATAGTATCTTCCGTATTATCTTATAAATTCAACCGTTTACGTAATTCTTTTAGTATGGCAATATCTTCTGTCCTTATTTCTCCCTTTCTGTTAGGAGGGCAGTTTAGTATTAAGATATTGTTATTTTTTGTACATTGTTTATATATTTTTTCTAATTCATCTATTGATTTAAACTTTGTGTCTTTAGTATGATAAAACCAACGTTCGCTGATGCACACTGTCGATTCCCACGGCATATAGTAGTTTTTACCATCGTGAGTAAATATCTTAGGATCATCATCAATGGGTAAATGAGGATCGAACAATCTAAAGTCACTTGGGAAATAACGAATGGGATAACCTGCTTTTTGATCTTTTGGAAGTACAGCTTTACTTATATCTTCCGGCAGGCCAATGGTATTATTAATACCGATTTGACATTCCGGTTCTTTCGATTTAATAGTTTGGTAAATATCTGTTATTGGCCAACGATAACTTTGCTTCACCCAACTACCATCAAACCAGAATTCCACAATATGTGTGTATTTCTTCACAATCTTGATTAGTTCTTTCAGTTGTTTAATCATATATTCATTGTAAGCCATATCTTGACTTTGATCTTTCACATTACCATTTACTTTGCGATCCCATAATGAATAATATAGCCCAAGACCTATATCATATTTTTTACAAGCTTTAGCAACGGCTTCCACGACGTTGGTAATATTACCTGAATTTGCAACATCATATTCCGTATATTTACTATCCCAAAGACAGAATCCGTCATGGTGCTTAGTTACTAAAATAACATACTTCATACCACTTTCTTTGGCAGTTTTTATCCATTGATCTGCATCAACATTAGTAGGGCAATAACTGGAAACCGGTTTGGAGCCATCCGTCCATTCTTCATCATGAAAAGTGTTGATGCCAAAATGAATAAACATACCATATTTACGTGCTATTTGTTTTTGCTGTGCCTTATTGGGAGTGTTAGAAGGAACAGGAAGAATAAGCCTTTGCCCATAGACGCTTTGCAATACTAATGTAATTAAAAAAATGTAAGTAAAAAATAGTCTTTTCATGTTTTTTAGGATATTTATTTGTTTAAGATGATGCAAAGGTAGAAATGAAGGAGATAAAAAAAATGTCATAAATCGAGTTTTTTTTGACTATTTTAAAGATACTGACCGAATATTACCCAGATTCCTGTCGATATAGCCTATAATGATCCTTAAGAAATAAGCAAATGAATTAATTTGTCATATATCTGCAATTCATTTTTTCCTGTTTTTGAAGAAGAAAAATAAATATATAGTTTCAACTATTTGATTGTCTAAAGATTGTATAAATAGAATATATACTTTGAGGTAATTGGCGAACTTACTATCTAACGTACACATTTTTAGTGGACAGTAATGTCTTTATATATTTAATTGCTTTGCCCGATACTCTTTAGGAGGGCATTGAGATATTTTGGTAAACAGACGGGTAAATTGAGCAGGATTATAAATACCTACACTCTCTGCTATCTGCATAATGCTCATACGAGATGTCAACAATAATGCTTGTGCTCGCTCTATGCGTTTCATTTGAATAAATTCACAGGGAGACATACCCATCACTTTCTTAAAAATCTTAGAAAAATGATTAGGGGTGAGATATACTAATTGGGCTAACTCAGTTACAGCAATGCGTTTGGTTAAATGCTTGTTTATATATTGAACCACTACATCAAGTTTTTCATATGAATTATTGGTTGTGGGTTGCTTTACACTATTTACTGTTACAAAGCGGGAGAACAATTGCAATAGAATGCCGTTACTTTCTATTGATTGAGCCATATAAGAAGAATCTTTTTCATGAAACTCATATATTGTCTTATCATTATCATAATACTGGGGATCTGAAACAACAAGCGACTTTGATGGATTTATATTCAAATAACGTTTAATTAAATTAATATCCGTCGTATGAGCTACTATTTTAAAGTTCATCTGCATAGGGCTCGGTATCCCGACACTTCCTGCCATATCATCAAAAAAACAGATATAATAATGATCCATAAAATCGTCGCACTCATAACTATGAAATGTAAATTTAGGGATTAAGAAAAGAGTACCAGGAGTCAATTCATACAAAAGATTGTTGATATATACTTTCCCTTTTCCTTTTTCTACATAATACAATCGATAAAAAGGACTAATTACATTTTTATAATTCCACCAGGTCCCGACACGTTTGAATCCTGTATAAATCATTGACAAAAAGAGTGTATTATACATAGCTAAAATCATCATAAAATGAATAATACTACAATATTACCGTTTTATTCAGAAAAAACAAAAATTGTGGAACATATAATAAAATGCAAAACTCAAAAAAAGATAATTATTTAACTATCTTCTTCTTGTTTTCTGATATTCCATTGGACCGGATAGATTTATACAAACAGTATTGGCCGTATGTATTTCCAGGTAGGGTTTCCAATATTCAGCTAAAATTTCCTGTAAAGATTCAAGCTCCAGTCTTGAAGCCAGTTCCTGACGGATAGCATTGACGATTTTTATTGATTGCCACCGATTTAGTCGTCAAACTGGGTTTTCGGGGAAATATCTAAAGATAAGAAAAATCCAACTAACACGCTATGAATTAGTTGGATTTAACTTTAGGATTTTAATAATATCCCTGATTTTATGTATTTCCCGAATGTCCCTATTTAAAATTGGAGAAGTTAGTTAAATCTTTAATAGCCTCAACCTTTAAAAGTTGAGGCTATTTTTTTAGCCGTTATTTTCTTTTTTCATTCCATTCCGCCAATAATGCAGCATCCGGAATGATTATTTCTTTTCTGTGCAGTTCCAATAGCTTCTGTTCCTGCAAGGAATTCAGAACTTTGGATACATTTAATCGTGTATCATCTACACAGCGGGCAAAATCATCCATTTTAATCTTCATGATTTTCTCTCCCTGCATCCTTTCCGCATGAATCAGTATGAAATGAATAATTTTATCTTCTATATCCGTATATGCTTCATCCCACAAACGGCCATAGAGATTTTGAGCCCGGTTGCTGATGAAATTCATGTAGTTGAGACGGAATATTTCATATTTGAGCAGACCGGAAAGAACAAATGCTTTGCTGATGCTTATGGTGTGTGACTCCGTATGAGCTATGTAAGATGAAGCGTAGTTTACGTTCATACCAAACAGGGCATAAGGTTCAATCACATAAGGTGCTTCCATGTGCTCTATAAAAGTGAATAAATCATCCTTTGAGGTAGTTTGCAAAGAGAGTTCTCCTTTCAGTAGGAAAACCAACTGATTGCAGGGAGTTCCACTTCTTACAATCACTTCTCCGGCTTTATGCCTGGTGAAATGCAATTTTACCTTCTCCAGTATATTTGTGAAATCCTCGTGGCAAAGTCCTTGAAATAAAGGCAATTGCAACAAAGTGTTAAACATCGTTTCCATACAAGTATAATCTTCTAATTTGAAACAAATGTAGTTATAATCAGAGCTTGCTGTGATCATTTCGCTTCTCTTTTTGTTTTTTTTATTATTTCTTAATTGAACGTACTGATTGAAGAAAAAAAATATTGTAAAATGCATAAAAATAGATTATCTTTGCAGAAAAAAAGGAGGAGCGATGTTTGTAGAATTTAATTTTCAACAGATGATAAGTGCGTTTATCGTACTGTTTGCTGTAATTGATATTATTGGTTCTATTCCTATCATTATCAATCTGAAAGAAAAAGGAAAAGATGTAAATGCGATGAAAGCTACTGTCATCTCTTTTGTTTTGTTGATAGGTTTTTTCTATGCCGGTGATATGATGTTAAAGCTCTTTCATGTAGATATTGAGTCGTTTGCCGTAGCCGGTGCTTTTGTTATTTTTCTGATGTCTCTCGAGATGATTCTCGATGTAGAAATTTTCAAGAATCAGGGCCCTATTAAGGAGGCTACTCTTGTTCCGCTTGTCTTTCCTCTTTTAGCAGGTGCCGGAGCTTTCACTACCCTGTTGTCGTTGCGTGCCGAATATGCCAGTATCAATATAATCATTGCGTTGGTACTGAATATGATTTGGGTTTATTTTGTGGTGAGTATGACGGGACGTGTAGAACGTTTTTTGGGTAAAGGTGGTATCTATATCATCCGCAAATTCTTTGGAATTATTCTGCTGGCTATTTCTGTGAAATTGTTTATGAGCAATATTACATTGATGGTAGAGGCATTACAGAAACATTTGCCATAAAAAAGAATCTTTAAAGATAGAATCTTGTTTTAAAGGAACAGAAATTTTATCTAAGTATCTGAATATCCTATTAGTAGAATGTATGCTTTTGTTTCGTGAAACAGGAGCATACATTTTTTTTACTTTTATCTTGTTGAGAGGTTACAATTGACAATTGATTACTTCATTGAATGTCTTCGTATAATCCGTATTCAACATTGCTTTATATTCATTGCAGAATGTGTCGAATGTTGTTTTAGCCAAGCTGGTTCTGCCATTTTTATACAGTGCCTGGCATTTGAGAATTAATGCATACTCATCTGTTTTGTCGTGTGCAAACATGCTGTTGGCTATCTGAATTAATAATTCGTTGTTTCCTTTTATATATTCCTGTTTGGATAGGCTTATTGCTGTATCCAGTACGGAATTGGCATAATTGGACTTGAAAGAATCCAACCAGTCTGTTTGAACATATGGCAATAATTGTCCCGATAGTAGGTTTAAAGGCAAATCATTGATATTTGTTGCTGTGATAGGTTCGTTGTTTTTTACTTTGTCTATACAATTGCATACTTCTATATAGTCGCAATAAGTTTGGGTAAACTTAACAGACCAATAGGTACTTTCTTTCACAAGTTCGGCACCATCCAGCTTTTCCAGTAAGAGTTTCAATTTCCGAATATTCACCCGTCGGTTATTTTGGGCGCTTTCATCCATTTTGTCAAACCAAAGCAGTTCTCGCAGAGTGACGTTCGAAATTCCTTTTTTGTTATTTACGCTGTATAATATGATAAGAATCAGCAGTTGTTTCAAAATGGGAGTGAATGATTTGGTAATATCTATTCCATTCTTATCCCATACCTGGAATCCATCCAGAAAAAGAATGGATGACTTTCTGTGGACAGTTGGTTTAGGTTTATAATTCTCTTCTTCCGAAGTTGTTTCGTGGAGACGGTCCGTATTTGTAGTGACCGGAGAGTTGGGATTAAAGTTTCTTTTTCTTCTTCTTTTTCGATAACAGAAGTATATACAGCCCATACCTGCAATAATGCAGATTCCTACACTTATGAAGAATCCTATCGTTGCAGAATGTGCTTTACGTCCCGTAGCCGTTTGCAATGTATCTTCTATTTTTAAAGGCGGGTAAGCCAACGAGTATACGTTAATATTTGATTTATTGTTGTGGTTATAATTGGTTACCGCATAAAGTTGTGACTGCAAAGAGTCGTAGTAGAGTGTACAGAATGAATTTACATCGTTAAAGGTGAAAGGGATAGTATCTGCATAGTTCGTACAGTTGTTTCCACTATCCAGGTCGAAAGACTTTAGCAGGATATAACTGTTTGAGCAGTCATTCGGAAAACATAAAGCGTACAGTCTATTATTTTTTTCATCTGCAACGATATTATTACCGATAACGAAATTCTTTGTATCGTTGGGGATAGTCCACAATTTCTTTGTTTTGAATGTGTTGATGTCTATCGCATAAAGATCGTAATAATTGATGATTCCTAACTCTTGTTTTCCTTGTGGGTTACCACATCCTCCGAACACCAGTATCGTGTCTCTGTTTTTGTAACCTGATCCACTCAGATAACGTGGAGGTATTTCTTCACTGTACGATACCGATTTCCAATTATCCTGCGTCCGGCTCTTTTTAAGTATCTGGTTCTTATATTGATAATTACCGTATCCGCCAAAAATATACAAGCACGAGTCATTGGGAGATACAAAAGTATTGTGTTGAGAATATTCCGGATTTTTTATTTCACGGTCATCCCTCGTCCATGTGTTGTCCTTGAAATTGAAAATAGAAATCCATTTTAGGGTGTCAAAATCATATGACCATAACTCATTATAATATGGATGATAAATGAGTTGGTTGTTTATTTCCGTATATGGAGCTCCGTGGGCAGAATAAATCGTATCTAATGTATTATCAATGGTCGAATAAACGAGAACAGATGAACTATTGGCAAAATAGATATTGCTTTTTGAAGGAGCATGACAGATTTGTGTATATATCGGTAATTCCAACGTCTTTTCTTTTACCCATTTGGTATGTTTGTTTATTTCCCATGTGGGGTTGGTTACTGTTGCCGGAATATGATGCAGACTGTCTGAACAGGAATATGGCTGATGTTCTTTCAACGGCCAGTATGCAATTGTTTTATTTTTACCGTCTGTAATTTTTATATTACGTATAGACATCGGAGGGACATCCGAAGAGTGAAATTTATCATGGTCGGAATACCCGAAATAGAATTTCACATTTTGGATATTTATAGGTTTATACCGGTCTTGCAACGTTTGATTATCGAAAACAAGCCGTAGACTGTCCGGATAGATTGAACACCGGATATGCACCCATTTATTCCATGTGTATTGCTTAAGTAGTTCTTCATCGAAAGCCAGATAGATGTTGTCACCTTCTATTAGATTCAGTGTTTTTTTCCCTGGTGTGATATTAGCTATTAAGTCAAAACTTTTTTCATTATCGACTATGATTCTGAAGACGTACCCGTAATTATGTTCTTCTGATCTGAACTTAATGTCGAAGTCTAATGTGAAGCCTTTTGATGCATCAAACTCAGGAGACAGGATAAGTGATGTTCTCTCTTCTTTAATGGCACTATGGGCAGCAAAATATAATCCGGATGAAATATTTTGTGATTTAAATAGTATCGGGTTTAATATTAAGAGCAGAAAAAGGATCGTTTTTTGCATAATACTCACGGTTGTTTCTATGCAAAGGTAATATGGTTTATGAGATTTGCAAAAAAAAGATTTATATTTTTGTATGACCTTTCACGGGATTATAAAAATTAATAAAATGTTAATGCTCAGGTTCTCCTTATTGGGGTCTGGGAGGGATTTGTTAATGAATTATTAATACTATTGTTAACGGTCAGGGGCTATTTTTGCTACTTGTTAATTAAAAAAGGAAATATGAAAAATGTTGTTACAGTATTGGGGTTGATGCTATTATTAGTGGCATGTAGTAATAAAGAAGAGTTTAGCGGCAATCCTATTGTTGAGGGATGGTATGCTGATCCGGAAGGAGTCGTGTTTGATAATGAGTATTGGATATATCCTACTTTGTCCGATCTTCCTCCCGGAGCCGATAGTGTAGATTTTGTCGGCTTGCAAAAGGAAACGCGGGCCATCCATCAGGTTTATAATGTCCAGACCTATATGGATGCTTTTTCATCCAAAGATATGGTACATTGGACTAAACATCCCAAAGTATTGTCTATTGAAAATATAAAATGGTTGGAATTTGCTTTATGGGCACCTTCTGTTGTTCAGGCGAATGGTAAATATTATCTGTTTTTCGGAGGTAATGATATACAGAATGACGAACAGTATGGGGGGATTGGTGTAGCCATAGCCGATCATCCGGCCGGTCCTTTTAAAGATGCTTTAGGTAAACCTTTGATTGATAAAATTGTGAATGGTGCCCAGCCTATCGATCAGTTTGTTTTTAAAGATGATGATGGTAGTTATTATATGTATTATGGTGGTTGGCACCATTGCAATATGGTAAAGTTGAGTCCGGATTTATTGAGTCTTGTTCCTTTTGATGATGGTTCGTATTATAAATCTGTCACTCCTGAGAATTATGTGGAAGGACCCTTTATGCTGAAACGGAATAATAAATATTATTTTATGTGGTCGGAGGGCAGTTGGGGTGGCTCAGATTACAGTGTAGCCTATGCCATTGCAGATTCTCCATTTGGTCCTTTTAAGCGTATCGGAAAAATATTGCAGCAAGATGAAAAAGTGGGTACAGGAGCGGGGCATCATTCGGTAATTCAAATTCCCGGAAAAGATGAATGGTGTATTGTTTATCATCGCCATCCGTTGGGGGATACAGCTCCGAATCATAGAGAGGTTTGTATAGACCGTATGTATTTTGATGAGAATGGGTTTATAAAACCGGTGGAAATGACTTTTAAAGGTGTTGGTGTGAATAGATTGCCGGATTAAGCGCGAAGCGATAGAATATCATTGTTATTAGGGAGTGTTTATTTTGATAGGAGTGTATTTTCCTTACAAAATAAACACTCTCTATTTGGGGTATTTATACCTGCTGTCATATCTTATGACTCTTTGATTGGTTACTCTACGATGAACGCCTCGTTTCTCTACGGAGATCGGGGCGTTTGTCGTAGAGAAACGATCCATTCCTCGTAGAGGAAAATATGCGGTTTTTAATTGTTTGTTAATCAGATCTTTATGTAAGTTATTGTTTGTCCTTAATTTTCAATTGCTTAAACCTGCGATTCTGTTTCTTTTTGGGGATTTTTATTGCTGAATTACTTACATATATGTCTGAGCTGAGGATGACTTTGATTCTTCATTACTAAATCGTTGAAGAAAAAATATACAGAGAACCGTTATTGATAGAGTCTATATCAATAACAGGCTTTTTCAAATAATAATGTGAATCGGTGGTTGGATATTTAGTTCAAACCTGATCCGAAAAGAGCTGAACTCACCACAGAGTTTCACAGAGTCTCACGGAGCACTATTTATCTGCATTTCAATAAAGCTTTAAAACTCTGTGGAACTCTGTGTTACTCTGTGGTGAAACCGTTCATACTTGAACTTATATCCCTATCTCTCGCTGTATCCCTCCTTATGGAAAGCGGTTAATGTCTTGTTAATGTTTTCAATTCGGAAATGTACTCTGAAAGCATTTGTAGCCCCGATTATTAATGTTCTGTTAATGGTTTCGTTAATTGCATCAACCTATTTTTGCATCAAACAAAAAATAAAAACGATACCATGAAAAAAGTTCCTTTAATTGTGTTCTTATCTGTTTTACTTATATCATGTAGAAGTAAAGAGGTGGTTACCGATTCTGCTTCTTTTTCTCCGGTTGATTATGTGAATCCGTTGGTTGGCACATTATCCAAATTTACATTATCTACAGGTAATACCTACCCGGCCATTGCACTGCCTTGGGGAATGAACTTCTGGACACCACAAACGGGAGATATGGGATACGGATGGACCTATTGCTATACTGATGATAAGATAAAAGGATTTAAGCAAACGCATCAGCCCAGTCCGTGGATTAATGATTACGGTCAGTTTTCTTTGATGCCGGTGACCGGGGCTAAAAAGTTTCTTCAAAACGAGCGGGGAAGTTGGTTCTCTCATAAGGCTGAAACGGCAAGACCTTATTATTATAGTGTCTATCTGGCCGATCACGATGTGAAAACAGAGATAACCCCGACAGAACGTTCGGCTTACTTTATGTTCACTTTTCCGGAAAGCGAAGGTTCATATATTGTAGTAGATGCATTTGATAACGGCTCTTTCATTCAGATAGATGAAGAACACAATACGATAACCGGCTATACAACGAAAAATAGCGGAGGAGTGCCGGATAATTTCAGAAATTATTTCGTGATGAAATTTGATAAACCTTTCGTCACGGCAGAAGTGTGGAGTGGAGATAAAATTATAGAAGGTAAAAAAGAGGTAAAGGATAACCATGTCGGAGCTGTATTAGGATTCAAGACAAGCAAAGGTGAAAAGATTGGTGTGAAGGTGAGTTCTTCTTTTATTAATGAAGAGCAGGCCTGGTTGAATTTAGAAGAAATAGGTAATAAAGATTTTAATGAGGTAAAAGGTGCAGCCCGGGATGCTTGGAATGATGTAATGAACAAAGTGAGAGTGGAAGGTGGTACGGATGAACAACTTCGTACTTTCTACTCTTGCTTATATCGTTCCTTGTTGTTTCCACGTAAGTTTTATGAAATAGATAAATCCGGAAATATTGTCCATTACAGTCCTTACAACGGTGAAGTGAAACGTGGATATATGTATACTGATACCGGCTTTTGGGATACGTTCCGTGCTTTGTTTCCATTCTTGAACCTGATGTATCCTTCCGTCAACAAAGAAATTCAGGAAGGGTTGGCGAATACTTATAAAGAAAGTGGATTTTTACCCGAATGGGCCAGCCCGGGACACCGTCACTGTATGGTGGGTAATAATTCAGCTTCTGTTGTGGCAGATGCTTATTTGAAAGGATGTCAGGCAGAAGAGATCAGCCTGTTGTACGAAGCCGTTCTGCATGGAGCGAATAATGTACATCCCCAGGTTCCCTCAACTGGAAGATTAGGATATGAATATTATAACCGATTGGGTTATGTGCCTTATAATGTAGGTATTAATGAAAATGTTGCCCGTACTTTGGAATATGCTTATGATGACTGGTGTATCATGAAACTGGCGCAGAAACTAAATCGTCCACAGGAAGAAATAGACCTTTATCGGGAAAGAAGTAAAAACTACCGGTTCGTTTTTGATAAAGATAGCAAACTGATGCGTGGAAAGAATGAAGACGGCACGTTCCAGTCTCCTTTCAGTCCGTATAAATGGGGAGACGCTTTTACCGAAGGCAACAGTTGGCATTATACCTGGAGTGTATTCCATGATGTACAGGGACTTATCGATCTGATGGGAGGAAAAGAGGGTTTTGTATCTATGTTGGATTCAGTTTTTGTGGTCCCTCCTGTCTATGACGACAGCTACTATGGACAGTGTATCCATGAAATAAAGGAAATGCAGATTATGAATATGGGCAATTATGCACATGGCAACCAACCGATTCAGCATATGATTTATCTCTATAATTACGCCGGACAACCCTGGAAAGCACAATATTGGTTAAGGGAAGTAATGGATAAACTGTATACCCCTTATCCGGACGGATATTGTGGAGATGAAGACAACGGCCAGACTTCTGCCTGGTATATATTTTCTGCTTTAGGTTTTTATCCGGTATGCCCGGGCTCTGGAGAGTATGTAATGGGAGCCCCTCTCTTTAAAAAAGCGATTCTTACGTTGGAAAATGGAAAACAGGTTATTTTGAATGCTCCCGACAACACAAATGGAAATAGATATATACATTCCTTAAAAATAAATGGCAAGGAATACAACCATAATTGGTTGAAACATGAGGAATTAATGAATGGTGCTGTTTTTGATTTCGATATGAGTCATACACCAAATACGCAACGGGGAGTGAATGATGAAGATTTCCCTTATTCTTTAACTAACGAAAATAAATAAGAGCATAAATGAATTTACAGAAATTTTTATTGTTAAGCTCTCTCATGTGCGCTTTCGGGTGTACTGGTGCAGACAAGCTGGAATTTATAAATCCGGTGGCTTATGTAGACCCTTATATCGGAACCGGAGGACATGGGCATACGTTCCTGGGAGTTACCGCCCCTTTCGGAGCAGTACAGGTCGGTCCTAATAATATCAATAAAGGATGGGACTGGTGTTCGGGATACCATTATTCCGATTCCATCGTAATAGGTTTTTCACATCTTCATCTCAATGGGACAGGTTGTAGTGACACCGGGGATATTCTGTTCATGCCATACACCGGTAAAGTACGTACACAACCGGGAACACAGCAAAATCCTTTGTCCGGTTACGCTTCCTATTATTCGAAAGACAACGAGCGGGCGCTACCCGCTTATTACGAAGTTTTTTTGAAGACTCATCGTACAAAGGTGGAGCTTACCGCTTCGGACCGGGTGGCTTTCCATCGTTATACTTTTCCAAAAGATGTGGAAAAATATGTAATGATTAACTTGAAAGATGCAAATGGAGACGATCGTCCGACTGATACATATCTGGAGCAAATCAATGATACGGTCATCAGAGGATACCGGCATTCCACAGGCTGGTCGAAGAAACAGCAGATTTATTTTTCCGCAGTTTTCTCCCAACCTGTACATCTGACTTTGTATCATGATTCGGTGCAAGTATCGGGAAATCACCTTCAGGGACTGGATGTAAAAGGAAATGTTGCTGTCGCACCTGTGGTAGAGGAATTAAGTGTGAAAGTCGGTATTTCTCCCGTGAGCATGGAAAATGCAATGGATAATATCGGGCAGGAAATAAAAGACTGGAATTTTGAGAATGTCGTTGATGAAATAACCGGTAAATGGAATGCGGAATTATCGAAGTTACAGGTAGAAACTACCGATACGGTGGCAAAGCGTATCTTCTATACGGCCTTGTACCACGCATTTATGCAACCGATCATATTTAATGATTGTAATGGGGAGTACCGTGGAACTGATAAGAACATATATGGCGATCCGGGTTTTACCAATTATACTGTATTCTCTTTATGGGACACTTATCGTGCCGCCCATCCTTTGTATACATTGGTACAACCGGAACGTGTTCCTGACTTTATTAATTCGATGCTTGCTATTTATGAGCAACAGGGACGTTTGCCGGTATGGCATTTGTATGGCTCGGATACGAATGAGATGATTGGTATTCAGTCCGTTCCGGTGATCGCAGATGCTATATTGAAAAATGTCAAAGGGTTTAATTATGAGCGTGCTTATCAGGCAATGAAAGCATCCATGATGTCCGATTATAAAGGGTTATCGTATGTCACGAACCTCGAATATATTCCGGCAGACAAAGAGAATGAGTCGGTTGCTAAAGGTCTGGAATATGCTATTGCCGATTGGGGAGTGGCACAGGTAGCCCGAAAGTTGGGTAAAGCGGAAGATTATGAGTATTTCTCTAAACGTGCTTTAGCTTATCGGAATTATTGGGATAAAGATACGCATTTCTTCAGAGGAAAGAATCAGGACGGTTCATGGCTAACTCCGTTTAACCCTGTACATTCTACTCATCGAAATGATGCTTATTGTGAAGGAAATGGCTGGCAATATACTTGGCTGGTACCTCATGACATCGAAGGACTGATATCCTTGTTTGGAAGTAAAGAAGCATTTGTTTCAAAGTTAGACAGTCTGTTTCTGGTAAATGAGGATTTAGGCGATGAGGCTTCTCCGGATATTTCCGGTTTGATCGGGCAGTATGCGCACGGTAATGAACCGGGGCATCACACAGTATATCTTTATTCCTTTGTTGGCCAACAATGGAAGACGGCGGAAAAGGTAGATTATATCCTATCGCACATGTACAGTGATTTACCGGATGGATTGCAGGGCAATGAAGACTGCGGACAGATGTCTTCCTGGTATATATTTTCTGCATTAGGTTTCTACCCGGTTAATCCGTCTGACGGTCTGTATGTTTTCGGTAGGCCGATATTTGATAAGGCTGTGTTAAAACTGCCAGGAGATAAGGTTTTTGAGATACGTACAAACAATAATTCCGCGAAGAATAAGTATATACAGTCTATAGAACTGAACGGACAATCTTATAATAAACTTTATATCTCTCATGCGGATATCATGGCTGGTGGTACATTAGTTTTTACAATGGGAAATCGGCCGAATAAACAGCTTGGAAAGTAGGTATTTAATAATCTGATACTACTTTTTACAGGTTTATATCGAAAATAAAAATCAAATGATGAATTAAATCTATTATAATTATGAAACATCTTAATTTAAAACTGATGCTTCTGCTTTTATTGCAGTTTGGCATAGTGAATGCTCAGAACCAAAAGGTGAAGGGTATTGTGAAGGACACATCCGGAGAGCCGTTGATAGGAGTGAATGTCTTATTGAAGGGCAGTACTGTTGGGGCAATTACGGATTTGGACGGTGCTTTTGATTTGAATGTGAATGGCGATAAAGGTGTCTTGGTTTTTTCTTTTGTAGGTTTTGAAACAAAGGAAGTACCGGTTAAAGGACGCAATTTCCTGACTGTTATTCTTACAGAAGATAATACGCAATTAGAAGAAGTTGTTGTCGTGGGATATGGAACTCAAAAACGACAAGAGATAACCGGTTCTGTAGCCTCTGTCAATAGAAAAGAGATAATGACTGTCAGTACTGCGAATATAACCAGTGCACTTCAAGGTAAAATTCCGGGATTGAATATTAAGCAGAATACGGGGGAACCCGGTACTTATGACAATAGTTTTAATATTCGTGGTTTGGGCGCTCCGATGGTTATTGTCGATGGAATTCCCCGGGATAATTTCGACCGTATCGATCCCAATGAAATAGAATCGGTTTCGGTACTTAAAGATGCTACGGCAGCTGTATATGGTGTTCGTGCTGCCAATGGTGTAATTTTGGTAACTACCCGTAAAGGAACAAAGGGACGGACAGAAATAAATTTAAATGCTTCATACGGTATACAGGGTATCACAAAGTATCCTAAATCTGTAGATGCTTATGGATATATGGAATTATACAATGAAGCAATGGCTAATAGAGGTGAAACGACTCCGACTTATTCTCCGGACTTGATAACTTCGGGTAGTCCTTATGCTAATGTCAATTGGTATGATGAAATTATAAGAAAGAATGTTCCTCAATATCAAGTTAATCTTACCGCTTCCGGAGGTACGGATAGGATTCAGTTCTTTAATAGTATCGGTTATTATTCGGAAGAAGGATTATGGAAATCGAAATCTCTTGATTACGAACGTTTTAACCTAAGATCAAATATTACGGCTCAGATTACCGATCAGCTTACAGCTGAGTTTCAGATAGGAGGTTTTATCGATACAAAGAATGCACCTCCTTATGATCCGGGAGATATTCTCAAATCGATTGGTGCCCAGGTTCCTATTTATGAAATCTATGCGAACGGTAATCCTGATTATCTGGGAAAACAATATAACGATGATAATAATGCATTGATAAAAAGTTCAAATGAATATGCCGGATACCGTAAAACGAGCAATACACAGATACAAGTTACCGCTTCGCTTCGTTGGGATATCCCTTTTGTGAAAGGTTTATGGGCCAAAGCTCTTGTTGCTTATGATCCGAAATTTTACAAGTCTAAACTTTTTAGTAAGCAGTATCGCACTTATCAGTATGACAAAGCTACCGATACTTATTCGGTTGCAAATACGTCAGCCATGTCGAGTGTAACGGAATGGAGAAGTGATACGGCTACTCCCACTACGCAGCTTTCTTTAAATTATGAAAATAAGTTTCAGAATAAACACAATGTGAAAGCTTTACTTTTGTTTGAAACCCGTAAATGGCAGACTTCTGAGTTGAGTGGAAAGCGGAATACTTTGATGGATGCTGTCGATCAGATTTATGCCGGATTGATCGATGATGCCCGTGAAATAAACGGGAGTGCCGATAGAAATGCAAATGTGGGATTGGTGGGCCGTTTTGATTATGATTATTTATCTAAATATTTGGTACAAGCCAGTTTCAGATATGATGGTTCTTCCAAATTTTATAATAAAAAATGGGGTTTCTTCCCGTCTTTGTCTGTAGGCTGGAGAATATCCGAAGAGAGTTTTATCAGAGACAATTTCTCTTTTATTGATAATTTGAAGTTGAGAGCTTCCATTGGCCGTATGGGAGATGATAATGTGGAACCTTATTTATGGATGATGGCTTTTAATTATCCGGGAAGTGATAGTTATATGTTGGGTGACGGTTCTTTAATACCGGGAGTGGGCGTTCCGCAAATACCTAATGCAAATGCAACCTGGTATACTTCGACGACTAAGAACTTGGGTATAGATTTAAGTTTGTGGAATGCTGCTTTGACGGTTGAATTCGATCTTTTCCGCCGTGACCGTGATGGATTGCTGGCAAATCGTATCGTTTCAGTGCCCGGAACATTCGGTGCAACTTTTGCGAAAGAAAATATAAATTCGGATATGCAGGAAGGATTTGAACTTGTCTTGGGACATAGTGGTAAGGTGAGAGACCTTTCTTATCAGATTCGTGGAAACTTCACTTATACTTTAAATAGAAATAAGTATGTAGAGAGTGCACCGTCCGGAAACTCGTATGATAACTGGCGCAATAATAAGAATAACCGGAATAGCAATATTCTGTGGATGTATCAGGCAAACGGACAGTTTGTAAGTATGGATGAGATCTATAATAATCCAGTTTTGGGTGGAGTATATAACAAATATTCTTATCTGCCGGGTGATATAAAATATGTGGATTACAATGAAGACGGTATGATTGACGAATGGGATATGCAACCCTTGATGCGTAATAATACTCCTATTATGAACTTCGGCCTGACACTTAGCGGCCAGTGGAAAGGACTGGATTTGAGTATGTCATTCCAGGGAGCTTCCATGTTTAATGCAAGAATGAATGCAAGTCCGTTACAGTGGGGAGGAAGTGCATGGGACATTTTTATGGATCGTTGGCATAAGATAGATGCCTCGGGTAATGTAAACTCTTTCGATCCTAACGGAGAATGGGTGCCCGGAAAGTATCCGAGTACACGTATTCAGGATCCGCAGAATTATGGAATTGAATCGAGCTTCTGGTATAACAACTGTACTTATCTTAGACTAAAGAACCTTGAAATTGGTTATACATTCCCAAAAAAATGGACCAAATTCGTCGGTGTGAACTCGCTGAGATTATATGCTAATGGATATAATCTGTTTACTATCCAGTCTTCTGACTCTGACTATATCGATCCAGAGAATCCAGGTGGAGGTATTGACAGATACCCTATTATGAGGAATTTTAATTTTGGGATTAATGTGAACTTTTAAAATTTGTCGCCATGAAAAGAAAAATATATTTGATACTTGCATTGATGATGGGCTTGTTTTCGTCATGCAACGATTTTTTGAACTTACCTCCCTTAAATAAAATAACGGAAGATCCGATTTTTGGAACGGAAGCAGGCATTGAAGCTTATATGTCGACTCTGTATAATCGGTTGCCTATCGAAGATTTTAATTATGGTTCGGAATCTGGGTTTAACAATTGGGTTTCCGGTTGTTTCGTTCCGGCGCTTAGCTGTGACGAGGCTATACATTGTGAGTGGCCGCATGAGATAATGGGGCCTACAGGTAATGGAATGTGGAATCAGTGGTGGGCATATGATAATGTTCGTAATGTAAACGAGTTGATTGAGAAGCTCGGTACATCGGTACTATTTACTGAAACAAGAAAAACTGAACTTTTGGCGGAAGCACGTGCTATCCGTGCCTGGTATTATTTTGGTATGGTAAAGCGATATGGTGGAGTACCTATTATAGAGACTCCTCAGGTTTATGATCCCGATAATCTGGAGGCTTTGCTGGTATCCCGGAATACGGAAGAAGAAACTTACAACTTTATCTTGAAAGATTTGAATTATGCCATCGAAAATTTACCGAAAGAGAGGGTTGCAAGTGAAAAATATAGAATGAATCGCTTTTCGGCAGCAGCACTTAAAACACGGGCTATGCTTTTTGCCGCCTCTATTGCTAAGTATGGTACGTATGATAAAAATGGGGTGGTAGGTTTTGATAATCCTGCTAAAGCTAAAAAGTATTATGAAGAAGTGATTGCTGCCGCAGAAATAATTATTGGAGAAGGCAATTATAGTCTGTACAGAGCTAATGCTGATAAAGCGAAGAATTATCAACAATTGTTTTGGGTAAAAGACGATTGTCCGGAAGTTATTTTTGTGAAGAAGTATCAGTATCCGGGTAAAACCCATAATTGGGATTTATGGAATTCTCCTTGGGGATATCGTCTGCCCGAAGGATATGGGTCACGTTTAAGCCCTACATTAAATCTTGCAGAAGCTTTTAAAATGGCTGATGGAACATCGGGAGCATTGAAGACGAATTCATCCGGATGGGTAGTGGATACATCGGGTAAGATTCAGGAATTTGATAAACGGACAGATTTGTTCAAAGGCCGTGATTCCCGTTTATATGCTACTGTTATGATTCCCGGTTCCGAATGGACCAATGCGAAAGGTGATGTGAGTGGAATCATTGATGTTCAGAAAGGAGTAGTTGAACTTAGTGGTCAAAGTGTAAAAGTCCTAAAAGAAGGTGGAGCTTTTACCGATGAGATTCAGTACGGTGATACGGTTTTGAGTGTGATTGGTAAACAGGGAGTAGGCGGAAGTTCCGAATCTACTATTACAGGATTATACATTAAGAAGTTTCTTTTTGAAGGAAATGCTCCGAATGATCCGAAACATAGCAGTCAGGATCAGGATTGGTTGGAATTCCGTTATGCAGAAATCTTGTTGAACTATGCAGAAGCGGCTGCCGAACTTGCTTCATTAGGTGAAACAAAATATGTTTCTAATGGTCTTGCCTATCTGAATGATGTTCGTGACCGTGCAGGAGTGGAAGACGCACCGGCTTTGACCGTTAAAGTGGTTCGTGAAGAGATGCAGGTGGAATTTATGTATGAAAATCATCGTTTCTGGGATTTGAAGAGATGGAGAGAAGCCGACAAGGTGATGAATAATGTAAAGATGAAAGGTCTGTATCCATACTATGTAGCTAATACGAAAAAGTGGATATTCAAGAAAACAGAAATAGGTAATGCACATGACTTTAAACCTTATATGTATTACATCCGAATCAATGATGAACAGATTAATCTGAACCCGAATCTTGTTCAGAATCCCGGATATTAATCGATTAATAAAAAAGAAAGATATGAAAAAGAATATATTGTTTGTATTACTTACCGTATTGTTATCTTCTTGTTTTGAATTAGATAACTATGATGCTCCTAATGCCGGAATTAACGGTAGTTTGATAGATAGTGAAACTGGCGAAGTTGTATATACAGAACAGCCCGATGGTTGCCGTATCAAACTACTCGACCTGGGATATAAAGATCCGACCCCTCTCTATTTCTGGGCGAAAGCGAATGGTACATTTCGTAATGTTGCCTTATTTGGGGGTGACTATAAGGTATCACCGATCGAAGGTCCTTTCTTTCCGGTGGCAGAAGAAGAACTGACTTTAAAAGGAGTAACTGATCATAATTTTAAAGTAACTCCTTATCTGAAAGTAAAATTAGTAGAAGTGATACCCGGAGAGGCTGGAAAAGTGACTGTGAAATTTTCGTTGAAACGTTCTGCAGTTCCCGAAGGAATGGAGATTGGTAAGAAAACAATTTCCGAAGTGTGGCTTTTATGCAATACGATGCCTGTTGTGTCTTATTACAATGGAGGATACAACGATGGGTTGAGTGTGAAGAAGACTTTAAGCCGGACCAGTGACGAAACGATCGAAAGTAAAGATCAGGAAATTACACTCGATAAATTGGAGAGTGGGGTAAAATATTACCTGCGCTTGGCGGCTCTTTCCAGTTGCAGTTATAACTCTACTCTGAAACGATATAACTACTCTGAAATATTTGAACTTGTAGCTCCTTAAACAATATGAAAATGAATAAAAGAAGAATCTTATTTTTTGTAGTAAGTCTGGTTTACGTGTTTACTGTCCAGGCACAGAATGGTAAAGATGTTTATTTGGATATGAATGCCCCCCGGCACGAGCGTATTCTTGATTTATTATCTAAATTGACCATTGAAGAGAAGATCTCATTGCTGCGTGCGACTTCACCGGGTATTCCACGGCTTCATATAGATAAGTATTATCATGGAAATGAGGCGTTACACGGAGTTGTACGTCCGGGAAACTTTACCGTATTTCCGCAAGCCATCGGATTGGCTGCTATGTGGAATCCTCAATTACTGAATGAGATTTCGACGGTTATTTCAGATGAAGCTCGTGCAAGATGGAACGAGTTGGAACAAGGGAAAAAACAATTGGGGCAATTCAGTGATTTACTTACATTCTGGTCTCCTACAGTAAATATGGCAAGGGATCCGCGTTGGGGGCGTACCCCGGAGACTTATGGTGAAGATCCCTTTCTGTCTGGAAAACTCGGTGTTTCATTTGTAAAGGGGCTACAGGGAGATGATCCCCGCTATCTGAAGATAGTATCTACACCGAAGCATTTTGCAGCAAACAATGAGGAACATAATCGTTTTGAATGTAATCCTATCATTAGTGAGAAAGATTTGAGAGAATATTATTTACCGGCATTCGAAAAATGTATTATCGAAGGAAAGGCTGCTTCTATAATGACTGCCTATAATGCTATTAATGATGTTCCTTGTACGCTGAATAACTGGTTGTTGAAGAAAGTTCTCCGCCATGACTGGGGATTTGACGGGTATGTGGTTTCCGATTGCGGAGGACCCGGTTTTTTGGTAACACATCATAAATATGTGAAAACATTGGAGGCTGCTGCGGCCTTATCTATACAGGCTGGTCTTGATCTGGAATGTGGAGATAATGTTTATATGGAACCTTTGCTTAATGCCTATAAACAGTATATGGTAAGTGAAGCGGAAATTGATTCTGCTGCTTATCATGTCTTGAGAGCTCGCATGCGTCTCGGTCTGTTTGACGATCCGGCTTTGAATCCTTACAATAAGATATCTCCTTCTGTAGTAGGATGCGAGAAGCATAGTAAGTTGGCTCTTGAGGCTGCTCGTCAGAGCATCGTCTTGTTGAAGAATGAAAAGAAATTCTTGCCACTTGACTCTAAAAAGATAAAATCGATAGCTGTAGTTGGGATAAATGCAGGAAATAGTGAGTTTGGTGATTATAGTGGTACGCCGGTTAATCAACCAGTGTCTATACTCGAGGGAATTAAAAAGAGAGTGGGAGATCAGGTCGAGGTAATGTATTCTCCCTGGACTTCATCTGCTTTGGGATATGAGATGATAACGAAATCTTATTTTCCGAATGGTCTGAAAGCTGAATATTACGATAATAAGGACTTGGCAGGTACTCCTAAAGTACGTATAGATGATAACATCAATTTTGAGCCGGCCAATCAGGCACCGGATCCTTTCTTGCCAAAATCTCCATTGTCTATCCGTTGGAGCGGTGATCTTGTACCTACTGTTTCGGGAAAATATACATTGGCTTTTGCTACCGATGACGGTTGCCGGTTGTATATCGATGGAAAGAAGATGATAGATTCATGGCATAACAGAGGCGTGCAGTCAGATAGTATATCTTTATTTCTGGAAAAAGGAAGAAAATATGAATTGGTTGCTGAATACTTTGACAATGGAGGTGAAGCATCTGCCAAACTGTATTGGCATGCACCAGACACCAATAAAAAAGAATTGATAGATTTATATGGAGAGGCTGGTGACATCATGAGAAAATGTGATTTGACGGTTGCTGTATTAGGAATAAATAAATCCATTGAGCGTGAAGGACAAGACCGTTACTCGATTGAGTTACCGAAAGACCAACAGATTTTTATTGAGGAAGCTTATAAAATAAATCCAAATACCGTAGTGGTTCTGGTTGCCGGTAGTTCATTGGCCATAAACTGGATGGACGAACATATTCCTGCTATTGTCAATGCATGGTATCCCGGAGAAGCGGGAGGTACTGCTGTGGCTGAAGTTCTGTTTGGTGATTACAATCCCGGAGGAAAACTGCCTTTAACCTATTATCGCAGTTTGGATGAATTACCTGCATTCGATGATTATGACATCCGTAAAGGACGTACTTACCAGTTCTTTGAGGGTGATCCCCTGTATGCGTTCGGACACGGACTGAGTTATACTACTTTCTCTTATAAAAAGCTAAGTATCGATTCTGCCGGTGATGTAGTGAGAGTAAGTTTTACTCTGAAAAATACCGGAAAGTATGAGGGCGATGAGGTAGCTCAGTTATATGTGAAATATCAGGGAAGTGACTCTCAGGTAAAACTGCCTTTAAAACAACTGAAAGGTTTTGAACGGATACATCTGAAAAAAGGAGAAAGTAAGCAGATAAATTTGACTGTTCCAAAGTCTGAATTACGGTTCTGGAATGAAGAGAAAGGGGAGTTTTATACTCCTGCCGGCGATTATCTGTTTATGGTTGGTACAGCCTCTGATGCTATACAACTTCAACAAATCGTTACTTTAAAATAAACTAAGGTATGAAGAAAACAATAATGATATCGTTATTATTGCTTTGTGTCTGTACTTTCACTCAGGGAAAAGAGTTTCCAGCTTTTTTCCCGAAAATGAAAGCTGTACAGGAAGCTGTATACTTGAGTATTTCGACCGATCAAACCGAAGCAAAGTTAATATGCAGGGTATTTCAGGGAATAATTAACCGAGACTCTGCAGAGCTCTTTTTAGGGGATGATTCACATGAGATAACCTGGTTTAAGTATACTAAGAAACCGTATAAACGTCCGGCTTATAATGTTAATTCCGGTGAGAATAGAGCACTGCGTACTTTGTTTCGGAATTATAAAGACCGTTTGGACAAACTTATCGTGTGCGATTTTAAGGTAAACGGGTTTAATTGGAATATGGCTGTAATGATGGCTTGTGCCGAGAATGCTTTGCCTGTTAGTGAAGAATTAAAAAATACATTGGTGGAAGAATTCGGTTGGGACAAAGAAATTGTCGATATACGCAATCGTTGGTCTACGTTGTCGGAGGCTTATGACTGGGCTTTGACGGAACTTATGCCTAAGCTGAATAAAAAAATAACCTTCAGCCTTGGACTGCGCGATGACTGGAAAGGTTTTCCATGGCGGTTATATGACTATGCCGTTGCGACTCGTTCTTTTACTTTCTGGCTTGACAACCATTCTACAGAAGGGAAAAATATCATTAAGCGTATACTTAATACGGAGGGTTACCCTAAAAATTCGTTTGTACTGGGATACGGAATGCACGGCGATGATTTGAATGATGCTATTAATCCTGAGGGATGGGGCTTTCTGGTAGGGGATATTTTCCCGAATGCAAGTTTTTATTCTTCTTTTCCAACAGAAACATTTAAACAACCTGAACCAAAGGCTGTAACTGCCGAAAAAGGAAAAGTGTACGTAGCATTACATTGGAGTGATGGCGATAATATTCAATTTAACCACAATGCCACATATGATATTTTTAATCAGAAAGGTAGGGGAAAGGTTCCGGTTTCGATGACATTATCGCCTGCATTGATGGAGATTGCTCCATTTATTCTGCGGTATTATTATGAGAATGCAACGGAAAATGATGAATTCATCGGTGGTCCGTCCGGTGTTCAGTATATTCAGGAAGCTCTTTATAAGCCGATGGATTATGTACGTTGGTGTGAAATGAATGGTGAATGGCTTTATCAGGCAGGTATGTCTGTCACGGCTTCTTCTCTTCGTTGGCCGGTACAATCATTCTTTAATAATGGTTTTGTGAAAACCGGAGTACTGGGAACTATTGCATGGACTAACGGTGCCTATCGCGATGCTTATAGTTGGCTGGGGATGCCTGTAGTATGTACCGGAGGAATTGTTTCTAATAAGAAGGAATTGTATAATTATCTTTCCGGTATTACCGTATCAGAGAATTATCCGGTTTTCACAGGAGTTTATATGGTACAGGCAGGAATGGGAGGAGATGGTTATCCGGGCATTAACAGCGTAGTAGAACAGTTGAATGCGGAGTTTCCCGGCAAGTATGTCTTTCTAAAGGCCAGCGATTTAATGGCAACTTCACGTCAATATTTTGAGAGTGTACATGCCCCTTATAAAGAATTGAGTATTCCGGGACGTATAGAAGCCGAGGATTTTGATAGAGGTGGTCAGGGAGTCGGTTTTTATGATACTTCTAAAAGTAATCAGGGAGGGAAATACCGGACAGAACCCGATGATTTTGTGGGTATAGGAGAAGGTGGAACGGGATATTATGTAGGTTGGACCGCAACTGGAGAATGGTTGAATTATTCTGTTGATGTACAGGAAGCCGGTGTTTACAGAATGGATATTAACTATTCATCTACCTCTTCTAAAACAGGAGTTACCGTGATGCTTGGCGATAAGGTTCTGACTACCGTTGAACCACAAAAAAAATCGGAATATTCCGATTACAGTGTATATGTTAATCTGTCCGAAGGGAAACAGATGCTGAAAGTCTTGTTTCTGGATGGTAGTATGAATCTTGATTACATAGATTTTACTCGTACGGAGTACAATTTACCCGAAATTCAGTCTGATAAAACATATAAAATAGTGGCAAAACATAGCGGGAAAGCGATTGGATTATCTGTCGATAACCAGGTGAATGGTACGAGCATTGTGCAAAAAACTTATGTAGACGAGGGCTCCTTATCATGGAATTTACATTTGGTTGGCGATGCTTTTTACGGCTTTCAATCGGGTAGTTCGAAACTTTTTATGACTGTTAGAGGGAATAAGTATATTCAGCAGTTCCCGTTTGATACGACTGTCGATGTGGCTAAGTGGGGGATACAATGTGTAGATGAAAACTATTACTGTATCACTGCAAAAGGTACGGGTACTGTTCTTGAAGTGGTTGATTCTTCTGATAAAGAAAATGCAACTCTTGGTCTGGCACTTTTTACAGGTGCGGATAATCAATTATTCTCAATACAAGAGATTGGTGATGCTACCGGAATAGAAGGTGTTGAAGTTGTAAAAGCTATTACTTATCCGAATCCTTTTACCGATTATATTAATATATCAGTACCTGCTAAGGAAGGTGGAAAGTTTACACTGTACATTTACACCCCTTCCGGTAATCTGGTCTATAGTGATTCACAGGTCGTAGCTGAAAATGTAGCGACCTTTACCTGGAGTCCCGGTTTAAGTATTCCTAAAGGTCTTTTTATCTATTCTCTTAAAGGAGATATTTTCTGTGCCGGTGGGAAAATAGTGAAACAATGAGATACTTTAATTTATTAACTTAAAAAGAATGTTATGAAAAAAGAGATTTTTACTTTGATGATTATGTTATTGTTCGGTGCGAATTTATTTGCACAGGATCTGGTCTTCAAAATGACTGAAGACAGTGGAGTTGAAATTATTAACGATGCGCGCTTTGATGTGATTAATAAGTGTGTCGGTAATACCAAAGAAGGTACTACACTGCGTTTAGGAGAAGTGGATTTTGCTGATGGACAAAAATATGCAGGTTGTTCTGTTGAAATTGCTCATGAGGATAAGGCGATGGAAGGTTATCTGGACTTTTATCTTGGTAATCCGGACAATGGTGGTGTTCTGATTAATGACGTACAAGTGAACGGAACAGGTGCATTTCAGTATTATCGTACCTTCCGTTATAACTTTTATGCGGAAGGAGGAGATGTGGCTCGTCCGACAGGTAAGGGGGATGTGTATGTAAGATATCGTGAATGTGAAGGTAATCTTAAAAAAATTGTTTTCTATACGGAGGAATTAAGTGATTCCGATATGGGTGAAATGAAAGATCCGGTATATCAATATCAATCGTTATTGGCAAAAAATGCAGAGATTGTGGAAAAAGCAGATTCTGATCCTCACCTCAATGATGAGGGAGCTATTGGATGGACCGGAGAAGGTGTTGTAGCAAAGTTTGCTGATGTTGACTTTAAAGATGGTAATACTTATCAGCAAATAGCAGTGGTATCTACACATGGTGGTGGTACTAATCCGTCAGGTTTTCTTATGCTTTATATTGACGATGTGAATAATGAGGATAATCTGGTAGCTAAGATCTGGACAGCAAGAGATTTCTTCTGGACGATGTATGGCACTTTGGCTAAGAATATCACTAAAAAGATCAGTGGGAAACATGATTTATATGTGAAATGGACGGCTGCGACTAATTTGAAAGAAGTTCAATTGATTGAAGGAACACCCTGGGAAATGGAAGATGACGAACCGGAAGAGATAGAGTTGATTGATGAAAAACTGACAGAAAGTGCATATACTATGACTTTCGATGCTATGGGTGGTGTTGAAAATCCTGCTGAAATTATAGCGGTTGGTACTGATGGAGATGGAGCACGGTTTGAAGGTTCAAATATCGGTTATACTTCAAGAGGAGTAGTGGTGAAACTGAGTGGAGTTGACTTTAAAGACGGAATGTTCAAACGTATTCTTGTTAAACACTCTTCCGACCAGGCTAAAATCAATAACAGCTCATTTGATTTTTATCTTGATTTGCCTTTTAGTAATGAAGAATTTGCCGATTTATCGATATTGGAAGGCCAATCGGTTTTGGCAAGTGTTGTTGCACAAGGAACTAACAATTGGAGTGATCCGAAACGTACGGGAGCTGATATGAGCACAACGGTAACGGGTATTCATGATTTATACATGGTTTTCCAAATCGAAAGTGGTTGTAATGTATTTGAGGTATCTCTTGATGTTCCTGCCGGTGCATCTTCTCTTGAGAAGAACATGCTTGGAGATATTGTGAGCGTTTCGGCGGATAAAGGGATGATAAGAATCAATGCGACTCAAGCATTGGAAATGTCTATCTATAATATGTATGGGCAGATGGTGGAAAAGGCATTTGTAACGAATGGAATTTCAACGTTTAGTCAATCACAAGGAATATACATGTTGAAGTTTGTGACAGAAAAAGGTGAATCAATCACTACGAAAGTAATCGTAAAATAAATTCTCTTAGATATTTAATTATCGTCCGGTAAGGAACATCCGATTCTTATCGGACGATATTTTTTAGATGTAGTTCAAAAAAATGTAAAAATAGAGCAATGAGGATCTATCTCTTTTTTTGTTTGTTCTTATCTTCTCTTTCGGTAGGAGCACAAGGCATATTACCATTCAATAACCCTGATCTACCGGTTGAAGAGCGGGTAGAAGATTTAGTACGGCGTCTCACTCTTCACGAAAAGGTGTTGTTGATGTGCGATTATTCATCATCGGTTCCGCGTTTGGGTATCAAACAATACAATTGGTGGAATGAAGCATTGCACGGTGTGGGGCGGGCAGGCTTAGCCACTGTTTTTCCACAGGCGATCGGCATGGCTGCTACCTTTGATGATTGTGCTGTAAAGCAAGTTTTTGAATGTATTTCTGATGAGGCGCGTGCTAAATATCATCATTCCGAAAATAAAGATGGAAGCGAACGTTATCAGGGATTGACTTTCTGGACTCCTAATGTGAATATTTTCCGGGATCCCCGTTGGGGAAGAGGGCAGGAAACCTATGGAGAAGATCCCTATTTGACTTCCCGGATGGGATTGGCCGTCGTTCGTGGGCTACAAGGGCCTCCGGAAAGTAAATATGATAAACTTCATGCATGTGCCAAACATTATGCATTACATAGCGGTCCGGAGTGGAATCGTCATAGTTTTGATGTGGAGAACATTTCTCCCAGAGACTTGTGGGAAACTTATTTGCCGGCTTTTAAGGCTTTGGTACAACAGGGAGGAGTTAAAGAAGTAATGTGTGCCTACAATCGTTTTGAAGGTGAGCCATGTTGTGGCAGTAATCGTTTACTATATAATATTCTCCGTGAGGAATGGGGATTTGACGGGCTTGTTGTATCTGACTGTGGTGCAATCAGTGATTTTTATCTTAAAGGACATCATGAAACACACTCTACTAAAGAATCTGCCGTTGCTGCTGCCGTGAAAGCCGGAACGGATCTCGACTGTGGTGTGGATTATCAGTCTTTGGAAAAGGCAGTTGAAAAAGGAATAATAACAGAGAAGCAGATCGATGTTTCACTTTCCCGTTTATTGAAAGCCCGTTTCGAATTGGGGTTGATGGATGAAGAGCATTTAGTTTCCTGGTCTGATATACCATATACGGTTGTTGATAGTGAAAAGCATCAGGTGAAAGCTCTTGAGATAGCACGTAAATCGATGACTTTACTGAAAAATAAGAATGGAACGTTGCCTTTATCTAAGCATTGTGGTAAGATAGCAGTTATAGGTCCTAACGCAAATGATTCGATTATGATGTGGGGAAATTACAACGGTTTTCCTTCTCATACAGTCACTATCCTTGAAGGAATTACCCATAAGTTACTTACAGGACAGGTGATTTATGATAAAGGGTGCGAATTGATTACTGGGGATACTTTTGTCAGTTTATTCAATCGATGTTCTTGGGAAGGAAATATCGGTTTTAAGGCTTCTTATTGGAATCAACTGGAGTTTGCAGGAAAGGAAGTGACCGAAACGCAGGTAGGTTCTCCTTTTAATTTCCATACGGGTGGGGCTACGGTTTTTGCTCCGGGAGTAAATTTAAACAACTTTACAGCATGCTATCAATGTATATTTTGTCCGGAAGAAGACAGGGAAGTAACTTTTAATATAAATGGGGATGACGGTTACCGGGTATTTGTGAATGGTAAAAAAGTGATTGATTATTGGGGACAACATGGTGCCGAATCCCGATCCTATACTTTAGACGCACGTACCGGAATGAAATATGATATCAGAATTGAGTATATGCAGGCTGAAGGAGAAGGTATATTACAATTTGATTTAGGATATACAAAGCACTTTAATCCGAATGAAATAGCAGCAAAGGTGAATGATGCTGAGGCTATTGTGTTTGTCGGAGGGATATCTCCGAAAGTGGAAGGAGAGGAATTACCTGTTTCTTTTCCGGGATTTAAAGGAGGAGACCGGACAGTAATCGAATTACCGCAAGTACAGCGTGATCTATTACAAGAGCTACATAAAACAGGGAAGCCGGTAATTTTGGTTTTATGTTCGGGAAGTGCAATTGGGTTATCTGCCGAAGTAGATCTGGTAGATGCCATTATTCAGGCTTGGTATCCGGGGCAAGCAGGAGGTACAGCAGTAGCTGATGTTTTGTTTGGAGATTATAACCCTGCCGGACGTTTACCTGTCACATTTTATAAAGCAACGGAGCAACTTCCTGATTTTGAAGATTATAATATGCAGGGACGTACTTATCGCTATTTTAAGGGAGAAGCTTTATTCCCATTTGGGTATGGACTGAGTTATACCTCATTTGAAATTGGAAAAGCTCAATTGAGTAGGAAAAGGATTTATGCGAATGAGCCGGTAAATCTGGATTTATGGATTAAAAATACAGGAGAACGTGATGGTGATGAAGTAATACAGGTCTATATACGTAAGTTGAAGGATAAAGAAGGGCCGTTAAAAACATTGAGAGCTTTTAAGCGTGTTCATGTAAAATCTGGTGAGAAGAAACAAATTTCTATTCATTTGCCAAATGACAGCTTTGAATTTTTTGATCCCGAATCTAATGTAATGCGGGTAATGGCAGGAGAGTATGAGGTTTTGTACGGAACATCTTCCGAGCGAAAAGATTTGAAGAAGATAAAGGTTAGGATTCAGTAAATGAATTGGTAATATTATTAATAACTTGACTACGATTTATGGGTAGACTTATAATGGATATTGAAAAATGACAAATAGATATTTAAAAATCTTAGCTGTATTATTGTTGATGACATATACTGCTTTTGCCGGAAATAAAATTGGTATTTATGATTTGCGTTATACACTCCATGCTGATTTGAATACAACGCAAGGACTCGATTTGGCTTGGGATGATGTTCATGCAGTATCTACCTTACAAGGAGTGGTAAATAGGGACGCTGCTCAGTTGTATGTTTACTTTGTGATGGAGGGCGATAATGATATCGATGGTTATTGGTGGAATAAATATAGTCGGAAGGGAGAATGGTTGTACGGACGTGAAACACGGGCGTATCGGACAATGGAGGATTTATTCACAGCATATGCTCCATATATAGAAGGTGTAGTTGTTTATGATGGTAACGTTCCCTCTACCAGTAATGTAGCATCTTCTGTAGCAGGTATCGAAAATTTGGTGGCCATTCGTTATGACGATACTCCGGGAAGTTTGTATGATCGTCTTGTGCTGCACGGACCGAAGCTACCAGTGAAAAGATGGTTGTTAAATCCCGATGGCACTTCTATGTTTACCGGTAAGAAAGGAACAAAGATTCCGGAAACAGAACGTTACTCTACCGGTTCTTTGAAGAACGATCCTTATGTTTGGTTTATAGAGAAATACCTTAAAACAGGTAAGTGTAATACGGAGTTTGCCGCTTATTATATTGACCAATATTGGAAGCAAAGACCTTTTGCTGCTGTAAAAAATCATCATACCTTGAGTAATCATGACTTTTTTGTGAGTAAACGAGCTTTCTTTTTCGATTTATCTCCCTGGGGAGACGAACCGGCTACTGATGATCCTTCTCAACCTGTCGGTACAGATTTGAATACTTTGAAAGAAATGTTGTTATTGGCTTATCAACAGAATAAGAATGAAAAGATGTGTTATGTCGGAGGGTTTCCTTCTTGGGCCTATAAGTATACAATGCATGCTTTTGGTATTCACGACGATGTGCCTACGGAATGGGAGTTCAGCCGTATCATCAGTGCATACAATGCTTTTAAGGATGCGGACGCCATCAGCTATGGTGCGTTGGCGAATGCTTCTTTTTGGCAACACTTTCCTACAAAAAAGAAATATGCTCAAGATTGGATTTCTCGTAAAGAACTACAAAAAAGAGGATTACTGACAGCAGATGGTAAAGTAAACGTGGACGGCAGGAATTTTATTATCTTTTATGTCGGCGATTATGATGCTTCCGCATGGATATCACAACGTACACCTTCTATTTGGGATGATCCTAACCGGGGGAAATTACCATTGATGTGGTGTATCAGTCCTGTATTGGCCGAACGTGTACCGCATATTATGCATAACTTCCGCACAACGGCTACCCCAAATGATTATTTTGCTTCGGCCGATAACGGTGCGGGATATATAATGCCGGGTATGTTGCAAGAACCTCGTGGATTGTCAGGACTTCCGTCTGGTCTGGAGGTATGGGGCAGGCATTGTAAGAAGTATTATGAGAAGTGGGGTTTATCCGTTACCGGTTTTGTTATCGACGGACAGGCTCCGGGATTGAATAAAGAGGGTTTGGACTGTTATGCTTCTTTTAGTCCGAATGGCATTGTACCTCAGAAGGTCGTAACTGCCTCATTGCATGGTAATATGCCTGTAATTCGTGCCGATTTGGATATAAATGACGATGATCCTAAAGTTGCTGCCGCAAGAATCGTGAAACGTGTGAAGGAACGTTCGGCATTACCTTTTCATTGGTTTCGTAATATTCTGAAGCAACCTACCTGGTATTGTGAAGTGATGGATGAGGTGAAATCACAGGATGAAAACATTGTGTTGTTGGATGCTCCTGCGTTTTTCGAACTGTTACGTATTTATCTGAAAGAACATGATTCAGTGATAGAATAAAAACTGTTTGAGTTTGTCTGAAAGCAATACAAAATATTGTATATAAGTATTTTGTGTGGTGCTTTTTGATCGTAATGTGGAAAAATTGATTGGTTGGATATCGATTGTTATTCGATTTTATTGCACAATTTGTTCAATCGGGAGATTGAATAGAATGTGCAATAAAAAAGAAAAGGCTTGCATTAGCTTTGTCTTTCGAAAAACAATTCATATCAATCATGAAAAACGAATTCAAATCTTTTCTTCTGGCTGCTGTTTGCAGCCTTGGGCTTGCTTCTGCTTTTGCGCAAGCCCCGACAGTTCATACCATCGGCGATTCTACGATGGAAGAGAAATCAACTGACCCTTCTGTTAATACTAACGGCCAACGGGGATGGCCTCAGATGCTCCCACAGTTTATGGTTAACGGTGCTACACTGAATAACCGTGCTAAGAGTGGAACAAGTTCTAAAACATTTTATGAAGAGAGCCGCTTCTGGACAACTGTAAAACCACAGATTAAAGAGGGAGATTATGTTATTATCCAATTCGGGCACAACGATGAAAAGCATGCAGGAGCGGATGGAGAAGTCGGAACTTACCCATGGACTACCTATCAGGAGTATTTGAGAAAGTATGTAAATGAAGTTAGAGAATTGGGGGCTAATCCAATTTTGTTTACTCCTATTGTACGTGGTTATTTCAGTGGAAATAAAATAACGGATAAAGGAGCTCATAACTTAGGAGCAGATGTAATAATGTCTTCCGGCAAAGATCTGGATTATGTAGCTGCCATGAAAGAGGTTGCCCGGGAACTGAATTGTCCATTGGTGGATCATACTGCTCTGACACGTGAAATCTGCGATGAATACGGAGAGGAGAAAGCAAAAGAACTTATATATAATGTAGGAGATGGTACCCATATCGGAGAATACGGAGCCACTCTTTACGCTCGTCTGGCTGTACAAGGACTGGTGGCAAAAGGATTATTGACAGAGTATTTTAATGCCAATCCGGATGTATTGATTAATCCGACGACTCATCATTTTGGAAAGAGTTATCTGAATGCAGGTTCTGTGTATGCCTTTTCAATCAGTGGCATTGATTTAACACCGGGTAGCGGTAAAGTAACAGTCTCTGCTTCAGAGGGATTTGAAATCTCTTTGAATGCTATCGGAGGTTTTGCTTCTGTAGCAGAGATTGGGTATGAAAATGGAAACCTGCCCATGACTTCTGTTTATGTAAAATTCCTGCCAACAGAGAAAGGTGTAAAAAGCGGGACGCTAACTGTGAGTAACGGTACAAGTACTAAAACTGCAACTCTGACTGGTGAGGGAGTCTCTTTTGAGGGCGGAGTAGAAGCTCAGGCTTATTGGCAGTTAAATCAGGATACCAAGGCGGTTGTTACCGGTCCGATATTGGCTGCAGAAGAGGTTTTTAGCCGGATGTACGCTGATCGTTATGCTAAACCGGGTAATCCGACTATCTGGATGGATGGATTGGTAGATCCGGAGACAAAAACACAACGAAACATTATTGAAGGTGATGACTGGCCGGAGAATGAAATCGATGTAAACTATAGTCGTTATATTGAATTTTCTGTAACTGCCAATGCAGGAACTACTTTCAATATCGACTCTATCGGGTTGTATGCCGGTGGTTCCGGTGGTAATGGTATGTGTTTCCGGGTAATGTGTTCTAAAGATCCGGGATTTGGTGAGTATACACTGATAAGTAACCGTCCCTCTAATGTATCCAATACTATGTATCCCATTTCTCTGAAAGAGATTATAGAACTTCAAGGAGAAGAAACACTTTATTTACGTGTATATCCCTGGTATAGCAGTAAATCCAATCGGAAATCAATTTGTCTTTATGGCGTCACAGTGAAAGGAGTTGTAACAGAAGGAGAGATTACTTCTATAAGAACTGTAGACAGTATGAAGAAAGCTTATTGTACTCCGGCGATAACTGCTGACCGGACTACTTTGTATTACGAACTTTCCGAGCCAGGCTTGGTAGATATTACTTTATACAGTATAGAAGGACGTACTATGCTGAATTATAGTAAGAATCAGGAAACCGGAATTCACACACACGAAATTGATCTGAGAGGATTTTCTGATGGAGTTTATCTTTGTAAGTTAGTTACGGGAACTCAGATGCAAACAATACGTATCGTTAAAAAATGAAATGAGTTTTATGAATAATAAAATAATATATCATGAATAGGAATTTTTTATTAAAAGGCTGTCTGGCTGGAATATTGGGGCTTGCTACACAAATGGTTATAGCTCAAACTTTTGATAACGAAAAAGTGACAGCGACATGGGGAATGTCCGGTGGAGCGAATGAACCATCGCAGGCTATTGTCAGTAATGAACAGGCTTTTAGTACAACTGCTTTTGTCTTGAGTGGAGAGATGACCTTCTCCAAACAACAAGAGTATAAAGGGCTTGACGAAAATCTGAGTATGAATACTTATAAGCCGAGCGCTCAAATGAGTGGGGCAACAGATGGACATGATCTGATTTACTCTATAAAACCAGCTAAAGGATTGACCTTTCAGCCAGGACAGATTTCTTTCAAAATGGGTGTATTTGGCACAGGAGGTGGTATGGTCGATATTTATTTGAAGTACGCCGATGGGACTAAAAAAACGGTGGCAGGTACTATCAAACCCAATCGTTCCGGAACCTCTGTAAATGCCACTGAATGTACATATGATTTAGGTAGTATGTCGGCAACTGATGAAGAACTATCATTGATTATCAGTGTATATAGTCTGGCAAATAATAAAGAAATAGGTTTTAGTAATGTGATGGTTACAGGTACAGTAAATGGTACAGCCGTAGAAGTTCCGCAATATAATGTAGCAACAAGTATGGAACCGGAAAGTGCAGGTACTGTTAATCAGATGCCGGCAGGCAGTTTGATGGATGAAGATACGAAAGTAACTGTTACAGCTTTTCCAAAGTTTGGTTTTCATTTTGTTAATTGGGTGGATAATAGTGGTAAAGAAGTGTCGGCGGAAAATCCATATTCATTTGCAGTAAGAAGTAATACTTCATTGAAAGCTGTTTTCCGGGAAGTGAACACTTATACATTTTCTACCCGTTGCATCAATGATCTGGAAATGCAGATTGGTTCTGTTACATTGAACCCGGAACCAACTGAAGGGAAGTATGAAGAAGGTGTGATAGTAACTGCTACAGCAAACGAACTTCCAATTGCACGATTTTTGAATTGGGAAGATGATTTTGAAAATTCCAGTGTTACAACTGCCGAGCGCAGTGTGACGGTAAAACAAAATACGGAACTTATTGCAAATTATGAGATTCAGGATTTCATTGCCGCTTATAATTCCGATAAAGCAGAGATTTGGGCAAACAAAGGGAATTATCCGTTTGCTGCCGATTATACCTGGGATTCAGAACGTAATGCTACTGCTTCTGTTGTGAAAGTGAATGCCGGAAGTTCATTGAACGGTAATTCGAGTGGTACTCCGGTAGTACGTATGCGCAAGGGAGCTGTCATAAGTTCGGTCAATGGTTTGTATATGAACGGATATCGCAGTACGGATGTGGCAATGCAGATTCAGTTTTCAACCAGGAACTTTACAACCGTTCGTTTCACTGCAGCTTTGGTTGCAAAGAATGCCGCAGCTGTAAACTGGAAGGTGCTTTATTCCACAGATGGTACTATTTATAAACCTGTTACGAATAATAACGAAGAGTTGATTTATAAATTGGTCAACGGACTGGCTACAAGTGTTGATTTTGAATTGTCGGGTGAGGAGTTTGCTGATAAAGAAATGGTATACATTCGCTTTACCGGTACAGGTGATGAGGTTCTTAATGATAACAATGGTGAATATAACTTCGATAAAGTCGATTCGGAAAGTGGTTTGAATTATACCGACCATAGTGAAACCGGTTTGGGTAATATTTATGTATTTGGCACTCCGGTTGTTGAGGAAGATCATGAGGCACCTGCTATCAAAGCTATTGCTCCGGCAGATAAAGCTACTGGTGTATCAGCCAGTGGTAAGATTACGATTTCTTATAATGAACGTATCCAGGCTGGTACAGGAGAGGCTACATTGACTGGAAACGGTAAAACGATTACACTCGAACCGGAATATGGAAGTTCTTCCGTCTCTTTCCGCTATGTAAATTTGGCTTATACGAGCACATATACTTTGGAGCTTCCGGAAGGGTACGTGACTGATCGTTCCGGCAATAATGCACCAGCTGTCAGCAGTAATTTCGCTGTGATGGAGCGTATTAAACCGGAAGCCCGTCTTTTTAATGCGATAGTAGATCAAAGTCTGGAAGTTAGTGTTATGCCGACCTCAACTGCAATAGGTCAATATAAAACGATTCAGGAAGCTATTGATGCTGTGCCGGTGACTAATAACAAACCCTGGCTTATTTTTATAAAAGCCGGATATTATAATGATTTGAATAACCGTACATTCTCTACCGGGAAATATACCTGGGAAGATCAGAGTGGCAAACTATCTGCTTCGGAAGACAGCCGTATTATAGTGGTAGATCGTCCGTTTGTGCATCTCATTGGTGAAGATGTAAATAAAGTAACGATCGCACAAGACCGTATTGCAGGAAGTAATGCTACTGATAAGAGTCAACCTTGGTATAATGTGGCAGAAGGTGCCACACTGGTAATTAAGTCAAATGACTTCTATGCAGAGAATCTGACGATTGATAATGAGTGGTGGACTAAATATGAAGGGAATGAAACACGTGGTCCGCAAGCATTGTCTCTGTATGTAGAAGCAGATCGTGTAGCTTTCAACAACTGCCGTATCCGTTCTTATCAGGATACATATCTGAGTCCGAAAACAGGAAATACGAATACGGGTAATAATCGACCTCACTATTATGACCGTAACTATTTCCGTAATACGATGATTGAAGGTGCAGTCGATTTTATTTATGGAGGAGGTGATGTTTACTTTGATAATTGTACGCTGAATATTGTACGTGAATCGGGAGGTTACATTGTTGCTCCGTCGCATTATACTGATCTTAAAGACAATCAGGGTAATATTACACAAGTAAGTACGCGTTGGGGATATGTATTCAAAAATACAAAGATTACTGCTCCCGATGGTAAGGAAGATAAAACACAGGTATATTTTGGACGTCCCTGGCACAATGAGCCAAAAACTGTATTTATTGATACGGAATGCCGTGTGAAACCGTATGATGGTTATTGGTATCCTACAATGGGTGCTGTGCCTGCTCTTTGGGCTGTGTACAATATATGGGACAAGAACGGATATAAAATGAGCGAAACATCTATCGAAGACTATTGGTACGAAAGCAATGGTGAGACGATTCGTGGTAAAGCCAAAAATTTCCTTACAGATGAAGAAGCTGCTTCGTATACAATAGAAAATGTATTGAGCGGTGACGGAAGTGGTGCTGCTACCGGTATCTGGAATCCGTTACCAATGGTAGAACAAACTGCCAAACCTGTTATTAGTGGGATAGAAGGAACTGCTACATTCGGTTGGATTGCTGATGAATATGCTATCTGCTATGTAGTAAACATTAATGGTAAAGTAGCCGGATTTACTACTGAAACCCACTATGAGGCTAATTTGAATGATGTAGTCACTGTGCAGTCTGTTAATGAATACGGTGCATTGAGTGAGGCTTCTGATGAATTTATAGTAGGAAGCATTGGTACTGGTGTTGAAAATACTACTTTGGAAAACAATATTAGTGTCATAGGGGGTAAGGGAATCATCTCTGTACGTGGTATTGAAACAGCAACAGATATCAATATATACGGTATAAACGGTACTTTGGTACGAAGTCTGGAGGTTTATCGTAATGCATCACTCTCTGTTCCGGCCGGACAATATATCTTGAAGACAAATAATTCGGTATTCAAGGTGTTGGTTTACTGATGAATAGTATAGGTCATCTTGAGGGAGAGAGGGGGCATTGAAAAAGATGTTTCCTCTCTCTTTATACTGTAGCCATACTTTTTAGATTAAGCCCTGTATTTCTCTGTACTGCCATCCTATTGGCAAGGTGTTGCCAACAGAATGGCAAGGTGTTGCCAATGGGATGGCAAAGTATTGCCAACAAGGTGGCAAAACAAACAGTTTTACCCTTTTTGTTTTTCTTCATATAGTATAACTCTATCACGAATTATAAGTGCTTATCCAACAATAATTTTATCATTATTACAGGAAATACGTTATCTTTGTCTATCTCAAAGATTCGTTATGTTTAGATTGCCTCTTATACTTATATCTTTTATTTATCCGTTTATGCTTTCTGCTCAGAGCTTGATGCATATACGTTACTATTCGGCTAAAGATGGATTATCTCAGAATACTGTGACGGATTTTTTGCAAGATGATAAAGGATACATCTGGATATCTACCTGGAACGGGTTAGAAAAGTTTGACGGTTATACATTTCAGAATTATAAATCTTATCCTACAGATGATACCCGCCTGGAATACAATCGTATTCAACAGATTGCAGAGGGCAAAAAAGGGAATATATGGTGTGTTACTTATAATAATTTACTTTATTTGTTTAATACCCAGACTGAAACTTTCCAGAATATCTTTTCCGGATATTCGCATCTTGCTGATTATGGACGGGTAGCGCGATTATATAAGCAGGAGGGTAGCTTACTTTGGTTCAGTAATCAGGCCGGAGATTTATTCAGGCTTGATGAAGACCGATTAGGAGAAACGGATGGAATTGTACACTTGCCTTGTCATTCTTGCGCGGAACACGGAAAGAAAATATATTCTGTTCACAAGGATAAGAAAGGATATGAGTGGATATTGACCGACCGGGGAACTTTCGTTTACGGTCATCCGGAAATACGTACAAAGGTAGAATTGAGGTATATAAAGGAAGTTGATAAGAATACTTTTTTTATCACTCAGAAAGGAGAATTATACGCATTTACACCGCAGATCGGTATTCAGAGTGTCTCTAACCCTTTCCTCATGAAGGAAGTCAGTGGACTTGTTACTATAAAAACAGGCAGGTTGCTGATTCCGGACCAGGAAAAAATTATTGTTTACGATACCCGGAAAAAGAGCTTTGAACAATTATACAAGCAGGCAACTACCGTACCTTTGCATATAACGGGAGCCTTTCATTCAAAACAGGATCAGATTTGGATGTTGGATGGACAAAGAGTGTTATGTTATTCATTTACTGATAGAAAAATGACTGTTTTTCGGGAGAACCTATCAGGTGAAGATACATTTCGCCATATACATGAAGATGAATTCGGAGGAATCTGGTTGATGACCCGTGACGGGAGTTTTTATACTTATAATTCCGGAAGTAACCGATTAGAACCGGCCTACTGTTATACAACAGGACAAAAGGAACCTTACCGGACGGAAGGCAGAGCTTTTTTGCGGGACTCTCATAAGAATCTGTGGGTAAGCCGTAAATATGGCTTTGATAAGATTTATTTTACAAATCGTAATTATGATTATCTTGCTACTACCGGTGGACAGGAAGTGCGGGGCGTATTTATCGATTCAAAAAAACGTCTGTGGATTGCTTCCAAAGAGAATCGGGTAGAGGTGTATGATGCACAGGGTAACTATATAGGTAATATGGATTCCGGAGGTAGATTGCTGAAAGATCAGAATGTATCGTTCGGTAAAAAGGTTTATACTTTTTTTGAGGATAACGAACAACGTATCTGGTTGGGAACCCGTAATCATGGAATTGTAGTAGCGACAGAAAAAGAGGGATCTTTTACTCTTCAGAATTTCCGGCATGATGCACGAAATTCTTATAGCCTCAGTAATGATGCAATTTATACGATTTGCCAGGATACTCGAAACCGTATATGGATCGGGACATTGGGAGGAGGAATTAATCTATTCACCGGATTTCCGGATAATTTCCGTTTTATTCATCCGGGGAATCTGTTGAAAGGATATCCCGATGGATTATGTCATAAAGTACGTAGTTTGCATTGTACACGGGAAGGTGTTATGCTTGCCGGTACAACAGAAGGTTTATTGAGTTTTTCGGATGATTTTCAGAAACCGGAGGATATTGTATTTTATCACAATGACTGTACTGACGGACTCAGTAATAATGATATTATGGACGTGTTGGAAAGTAGGGATGGTAAATTATATATTGCAGCCTACAGTGGAGGGATTTGTTTGGCAAATACAGATTCATTGTTGAATACACGAATTCATTTCAGCTATCTCAATAAAAAGAACGGGCTTCCATCCGACTTGCCACAAGCCATACTGGAAGACAAAGATGGGAATATCTGGATATGTTTTGAGAATTATATTGGTAAATACTGTCCGGAGCGGGGAGAGTTCGAAACGTATGATAGTACAAATCTGCATACAGATTTGCAGGTAAGTGAGGCACATCCGGCTATTGACGAGCAGGGAGCGATGTATATCGGTACGAACCAAGGTGTTTTACGTCTTCGATTGTATGATTTGAAAAAGAGTAATTTTATTCCCCGAATAGTCTATACCGGAGTAAATATTCAAAATAGCGACGGTACTGCCTATACTTCTATTCTTGTGGCAGATTCTCTGGTATTGAGTAAGAAGGAGCGTAATGTGACGATTACTTTTTCGGCACTGGATTATACAAACTCGGAGGCGCTTCAGTATGCTTATCGTTTGAAGGGTATCAATGATCAGTGGGGATATATCGGAGAGAATCATTCCATAGGTTTTGCTAATCTGCCCGCTGGTGATTTTGTATTGGAAGTAAAGTCTACCAATGGAGATGGAGTGTGGCATGATAATATCGCTCCTCTTCATATACATATCCAGCCTCATTTTACAGAGACAATCTGGGCGTGGGTACTTTATGTGTTTATAGTTATAATACTTATTCTGACGGTGTCCGGTATTATAATCTATATTACTAATCTGAAACGGAAAGTAGGCTTTGAAGAACAACTGAGTGACTTGAAGCTACGATTCTTTACAGATATTTCGCACGAACTTCGTACTCCGTTAACTTTGATTTCTGGTTCAGTTGAGGAGATTGTAGAACGGAGACAAATACAGGAAAGTGGAACGGAGAACATTCAGGTGGTCAGGAGGAATGTGAACCGTATGCTAAGGCTTGTTAATCAAATTCTGGACTTCAGAAAGATACAAGGGAGAAAGATGAAACTAAGTATAGTGCAAGGCGATGTGATTGCTTTATGCCGGCAGGTCTGTGAGAATTTTGCACAGTTGTCTCACGAACGTTCTATTCATTTCAACCTAATTCATGAAATGCAGGAAATGCGTTGTTATACGGATATGGATAAATTGGAAAAGATACTTTTTAATTTATTATCCAACGCTTTTAAGTATACAGCTAATGGTAAGGCCATTACTATGACAATCTGTATGAAGTCCGGTAGTTTCTCTATTTGTGTTCGTGATGAAGGTAAGGGGATGGATCTTCGGAAGATTGATAACTTGTTCGAACGTTTTGCTACCTTTGGTAAGGCCGATCCGAATCGTTCCTCCGGTATAGGACTTTCACTGGTGAAAGAATATGCAGATTTACTACATGGTACAGTACAAGTTGAAAGTATACCAGAACAAGGTACAGCTTTTACTATAACTTTGCCTTGTACATATGAAACCTATGCCAATGATCCGAAGGCTGAGTTTATTCTGAATGATGAAATACAGTTTGACTATCACCCGGAAGTACATTCGTCTAATGGGGGAGAGAAGGAGAGAAGTATATTAATAATAGAGGACAATGATGAGCTTCGTCGTTTTCTGATTACTATTTTGAGAGATCGTTACAGTGTGTTGGAGGCTGCTAACGGAAAACAAGGGCTGGAAATTATATCAAAAGAACTGCCGGATTTGATTGTTAGTGATGTGATGATGCCCGAAATGGATGGCATTGAACTGTTGGAGGCAGTAAAGGCGAATCGTGATACTAGCCATATCCCTGTAATTTTACTTTCTGCAAAGGCTTCTGTTGACGATCGTGTCAAAGGATTACAATATGGTGCGGATGATTATATTGCTAAGCCTTTTAATTCTGCTTATCTGAAGGCACGAATTGAATCATTGATACAACAACGTAATTCTCTGGCTGCTTATTATCTCCGGAAGCCCTTGAAAAGATTAGGGAAAACAGTCGATAAACAACCTGATACACAACTTGAACAAATATTAAAGACATTGCCTGCTTTCAATAATTCATTTATTCAGGAAGTCCTCCGGCTGGTTGATGATAATTTGCAAAATCCCGATTTTAAAATTGATGATCTGGCAGAAACAATGAATATGAGTCGTGCTGTATTTTATAGGAAGATTAAAACCTTTACAGGAGCTTCTCCCATTGATTTGGTTAAAGAAATGCGTTTAAAGCGTGCTTTGGAATTACTAGATACCAGTTCATACAGTTTATCAGAGGTCGCTTATCAAAGTGGATTCTCTTCACCTCAGTATTTTAGTCGCGTATTCAAAGAACAGATGCAGTGTACTCCGAATGAATATAAGAGGCGGAAAGTCTTAATTTAGTTGAAAATTGAAAGTTGAAAATTGAAAGTTAGCTGCGCTATCACGCTGCATAGTAACTTTCAATTTTCAACTAAATAAGCTTTCAATTTTCAACTTTCATCTCTTCTTCATCATCGTCATTCTCTTCTTCTTCAAGTGGTTCCGGGCGTTGTGGCCCATAACCTACGAAAGCAAATGCGCAAAGTGTTCCCATTATCGCTCCACTCAGATGCCCTTCCCACGAAGTGTTGGCAGGTGTGAAGTAGGGAATCATTTGCCATACCAGGCCACCATATAGAAAAGTCACCAACAGTGAAATTGCAATTAGGGGGGTATACTTTCTCAGTAACCCACTAAAAAAAAGGAAAAATGCCAGTCCATAGATAATACCACTTGCCCCGATATGCCATCCGGGTTTCCCGATGAGGTATGTGATGGCCCCGCAACCCACCCAGATTATAAAGAATATATATGGAGCAATGCCACGATAAAAGTAAAACAAGCACCAGGATAGAAAAAAAAGTGGAAGTGTGTTGGCTAATAGATGAGGGAAGTTGCTGTGTATCAGTGGATGTGCGAAAATGCCAAACAATCCTCTCTTCTCCATAGGATATACTCCCAGGCGTGTGAAGTCCCAGTCCATGCCAACCTCTAATATTTTTATTATGTAGAGGATAAAAATTAGAAACAAGGGGAGCATCATGGACAGAATGATTTTTCGTAAATCCTGTTTCATATCTCTTCTTTTTCGTTAATTCTTCGCAATGCTACGAATATTTTAAGGAAAATGGAAAATAAAAACCGTTTTTATTTTTGTTTTTACCTATAATTCGTATTTTTGGAAATCATACTATTATATATGTTATGATAACAGAAATATAATTAACCTTTAAATAATGCACAACTATGAGTTATTTACATTTTGACAAGACTCTTATGGTCAATCTTGAGGAATCTTTGCCGAGAGAGATTCTTCGGACAAACCGTTCGGGAGCTTATCATTGTACAACGATTGTGGATTGTAACACACGCAAATACCACGGTTTGCTGGTGATCCCTGTCCCCAACCTGGACGATGAGAACCATGTGCTGCTATCTTCTCTTGATGAAACGGTAATTCAACACGGCGCGGAGTTTAACTTGGGATTGCACAAATATCAGGGTAATAATTATAGTCCTAACGGGCATAAATATATCCGCGAGTTTGATTGTGAACATATTCCGGCTACAACTTACCGTGTTGGAGGAGTTATCCTTCGAAAGGAGAAAATTTTTGTACATCACGAAAACAGGATATTGATTCGTTATACTTTATTGGATGCCCACTCGGCAACTACTTTACGTTTCCGTCCTTTTCTGGCTTTCAGAAGTGTAAGGGAGTATACACACGAAAATGCACAGGCAAGTCGTGAGTATCAATTGGTGGAGAATGGTATAAAAACCTGTATGTATCCGGGATATCCGGAGCTTTTCATGCAATTGAATAAAAAGAATGAATTTCATTTTGATCCGAATTGGTATCGCGGCATTGAATATCCCAAAGAACAGGAAAGAGGTTATGATTTTAATGAAGACCTCTATGTACCGGGTTATTTTGAAGTGGATATAAAGAAGGGTGAAAGTATTGTTTTTTCTGCAGGAATATCAGAAGTATCTCCCCGTCGTTTGAAACAAATTTTTGAGGCAGAGGCTGAAGATCGTACCCCTCGTGATAGCTTCTATCACTGTCTGAAAAACTCAGCACATCAGTTTCATAATAAGCAAGAAGATAATCATTATATACTGGCCGGATACCCGTGGTTTAAATGTCGTGCTCGGGATATGTTTGTTTCGTTGCCCGGATTGACGCTGGCTGTGGACGAAGTCGATGAGTTTGAAGATGTAATGCAGACTGCTGAAAAAGCTATCCGTAATTATATAAATGATGAGCCGATAGGGTGTAAAATTTATGAAATGGATGATCCGGATGTATTGTTGTGGGCGGTATGGGCATTACAACAATATGCCAAGGAAACTTCGCGTGAACAATGCCGTACGAAATATGGTTCTTTGTTAGAAGTTATTATGGAATTTATCCGTCAGCGGAAGCATGATAATCTTTTCCTTCACGAGAATGGATTGCTTTATGCAAATGGTGCGGATAAAGCTATAACCTGGATGAATTCCACGGTAAATGGACATCCGGTAGTGCCTCGTACGGGATACATTGTAGAAATAAATGCACTGTGGTATAATGCACTTCGTTTCGTTGCCGATCTGGTACGCGAAGGAGGAAATGTGATTTTGGCCGATTCGTTGGATGGACAAGCTGCAATAACCGGTGCATCATTTGTGGAAGTATTCCGTAATGAATATGGTTATTTGCTTGATTACGTAGATGGGAATATGATGGACTGGAGTGTACGTCCCAATATGATATTTACTGTAGCCTTTGACTATTCTCCTCTTGATCGTATGCAGAAAAAGCAAGTGCTGGATATTGTAACGAAAGAGTTACTTACTCCGAAAGGGCTTCGTACATTGAGTCCAAAAAGTGGTGGTTATAATCCGAACTATGTTGGTTCCCAGCTGCAGCGTGATTATGCTTACCACCAGGGAACAGCCTGGCCGTGGCTGATGGGATTTTATATGGAGGCCTATCTGCGGATTTATAAGATGAGTGGTATTTCGTTTGTAGAGCGCCAGTTGATTGGTTTTGAAGCTGAAATGACCAGTCACTGTATTGGCTCACTACCTGAGTTATTCGATGGTAACCCACCTTTTAAAGGTCGTGGAGCAGTATCATTTGCGATGAACGTAGCCGAGATTCTGCGTATTTTGAAGTTATTATCGAAGTATAATTTATAAGAGGAGGGACGAAGATGAAAGTTTTAATGTTTGGATGGGAGTTCCCCCCGCATATCTTGGGTGGTTTAGGAACTGCCAGCTATGGTCTGACGAAAGGGATGTCTTTACAAGAAGACATGGAAATTACTTTCTGTATCCCTAAGCCATGGGGAGATGAAGATCAGAGTTTTTTGAAAATTATCGGCATGAACAGTACCCCGATAGTATGGAGAAATGTTGATTGGGATTATGTTAAAAGCCGTGTTGGTTCTTATATGGATCCGCAACTTTATTATGACTTGCGTGATCATATCTATGCTGATTTCAATTATTTGAATACCAATGATCTGGGATGCATCGAATTCTCTGGGCGTTATCCCGATAATCTGCATGAAGAGATTAATAACTATTCCATAGTGGCTGGTGTAGTAGCCCGTCAGCAAGAGTTTGATATAATCCATTCGCACGACTGGCTGACATATCCGGCGGGGTTGCATGCCAAGCAGGTATCTGGCAAACCACTGGTGATTCATGTACATGCTACTGATTTTGATCGTAGCCGTGGAAATGTGAATCCTACAGTATATGCCATTGAGAAGAATGGGATGGATCATGCCGATCATATTATGTGTGTGAGTGAGTTGACTCGTCAGACGGTAATTCATAAGTATTTCCAGGATCCCAAAAAGGTATCTACCGTACATAATGCAGTTTCGCCTTTATCGCAGGAGATACAGGATATAGTTCCGAAAAAGAATCCCAAAGAGAAGGTCGTTACTTTCCTGGGACGTATCACTATGCAGAAAGGTCCGGAGTATTTTGTAGAAGCTGCTGCTATGGTGTTACAGCGTACTAAAAATGTGCGTTTTGTGATGGCTGGCAGTGGTGATATGATGAATCAGATGATTCGTTTGGCTGCCGAGCGTGGTATTGCTGACCGTTTCCACTTCCCCGGATTTATGAAAGGTAAACAGGTATATGAGGTGCTGAAAGCCAGTGATGTGTATATCATGCCTTCTGTTTCTGAACCTTTTGGAATCTCACCATTGGAAGCTATGCAATGCAGTGTGCCGACTATCATTTCTAAACAGTCCGGCTGTGCCGAGATACTGGAAAAATGTATCAAGACAGACTATTGGGACATTCATGCCATGGCAGATGCGGTTTATTCTATTTGTACTTACCCTGCGATGTACGAATATCTGCGTGATGAGGGTAAAAAGGAAGTAGACCAAATCAAATGGGAAAATGTCGGATATAAGGTTCGTGGTATTTACGAAGAAGTAATAAAGAATTATAAATAATAAAATAATATAGATATGAGAACAATCTGTCTTTATTTTGAGATACATCAAATTATTCATCTGAAACGTTATCGTTTCTTCGATATAGGTGCCGATCATTACTATTATGATGATTATGCCAATGAAAATGGTATGAATGAAGTTGCCGAACGCTCTTATATTCCGGCTTTAAGTGCATTGATTGAGATGGTGAAGAACTCCAATGGAGCTTTTAAAGTGGCATTGTCTATTTCGGGAGTTGCGCTTGAACAGCTTGAAATTCATGCACCGGCCGTAGTCGATTTACTGCATCAACTCAATGATACCGGTTGTTGTGAGTTTTTGGCAGAACCTTATTCACATGGTTTGTCATCGCTGGCCAATGAAGACTGCTTTAAGGAAGAGGTGATGCGTATGAGCGACAAAATCAAACAGATGTTTGGTAAAGCTCCGAAGGTATTTCGTAATTCCAGTTTGATATACTCTGATGAAATTGGTGCACAGGTGGCTGCTATGGGATTTAAGGGTATGCTGACGGAAGGAGCAAAATATATTTTGGGTTGGAAGAGCCCTCACTATGTATATCATTGTAATCAAGCACCAAGTCTGAAGCTATTGTTGAGAGATTACAAACTATCTGACGATATTAGCTTGCGCTTCTCTAATTCTGATTGGAGCGAATATCCATTGTTTGCCGATAAGTATATTAGTTGGATTGATGCTTTGCCGCAAGAAGAGCAGGTGATTAATATTTTCATGGAGTTGAGTGCATTAGGTATGGCTCAACCGCTTTCCTCTAATGTATTGGAATTCCTTAAAGCGCTTCCGGCTTGTGCGAAAGAGAAGGGGATTACATTCTCTACTCCAACGGAAATTGTTACCAAATTGAAATCGGTATCTCAATTAGATGTTCCATACCCTATCTCATGGGTAGATGAGGAGAGAGATACAAGTAGCTGGCTGGGTAATATTATGCAGCGTGAAGCTTTTAATAAGCTGTATAGTGTAGCCGAGCGTGTACATATGTGTGATGATCGCCGTATTAAACAAGATTGGGATTATTTGCAAGCAAGTAATAACTTCCGTTTCATGACTACAAAGAATACGGGTATTTATTTGAACCGTGGTATATATGATTCTCCGTATGATGCATTCACTAACTATATGAATATTTTGGGTGACTTTATAAAGAGAGTAAATTCTTTGTATCCGGAAGATATTGACGATGAGGAACTGAATTCTTTGCTCACTACTATTCATAATCAAGGTGAGGAAATAGCAGAACTGCACAAAGAATTGGATAAGTTACATGCAAAAGCTGAAAAAACAAAAGTACCTAAGGCATCAGCCAAGTCCAAAGTGGCTGAAGAAAAGGAGGTAAAGACTGCTCCTAAAAAGGCAGCAACAAAGAAAGTAGCTGCAAAGAAGAAATAGTGTAATTATTTTAGATCTGGAATATTCCTTATATTGCCTCTCTAAGTAGCCAACAGCTCTGAGAGGCAATTTTTTTTATAGAGCTTTGTGGAGGAAAGGATGTTACTTTTTAGTGGTTATTTAAAGTGCACACTTTTACAATATAAATCCGAGACGTTAAAATTTGCATTACAATATCAACGAATAATGCATTTTTCGAATGAGTCAAAATAAAAAGGTGTCTCGAAGTTTATTCCGGACACCTTTTTACATCAGTGATATGTATCTTGGTTATTTTTTATCTTTGTCATCGAAGGAAGTATAGATGATTTCCATTGATAAGCGATCTCCTTCTGATCCACCTTTCAGTTTGGTATATCCTGGCTGTAAATCATTGAGTACACTGATAATGCTACCCAACGCAGTACTGGTATTCTGATCTCTTGTGATAGTTACCGGAACAAGAGCTACTTTATTCCATTGTGTAGCTTTCTCCCACGCTTCGATAGTGGTAACGGGTGTCCCTGTATCAACGTCCAAAATACCTTCTATCTTTCCATCGTTTGCGAGTGCTATGACTGCTGCATCTCTTTCAGCACGACAGGTATTAATCAATCTCGAGATATTGGGAAATACATATTGATTCGTATTAATGGCATTATGTTGGGCAATATAGGATGTAATATCATCATTGACTTTATTCTTTTTAAAGAAATCATCCTTTTCTTTTTCGCGCACCAATAAAACATAACTGGGAGCACCCATACTAAATTTATTCTTATCATTGGTCTGATTGTAATTAGTAAAAGTTAATCTAACTACATTTAGTGTATCATTACGCAATGAATCCAAAATGCCCTTTTGGCTATTATTATTGTTGTTTAGTAACGGTAATGTAGCCTGGGTATAAATTCCTGCTGGAGTTTTAAGATATGTACAACCTGTTTCTTTTACTTTCTCCTTGATTTTATCTTCATCACTTCTGAAAGAATTGGCTTGAATGATTTCTTTGGTTGCAGCAAATGTTCGATAACTATAATAGGTGGAGTCTTCTTCGCTGTTGTACTTCTTAATGTTTATGTAACTATCTTTATCTTTCGCATAGCATTGGTATATGACATGCATTTCTATCTGGTCAATATAAAGGATAGTACCGTCTCCATAATCGTTTTTAACATAGATACCTTTGAACAGGTCTCTGAATATATTTGCGAAATTTTTGCCTCCTTTTTCCGCTTCTCTACTTGCCTTGTAAATTTCTTGTCCTAATTCATAAGGTAAAGTAACGGTTACAGAAGGAATATATCCGCTTAGATTTCTAATAGAATCTTTTACAGATTTATCTACAGCTGTATAAGCCTTTCGTCCTAATAAAAAATTAGGATCGTTTTTAGGATAGAAGTCTTCCGGATTAATATCGGTGTAGTATGCAGCTTCTTTGTCTGTTGCTAAGTCTTTATCTAATCGATAAACACTCAGGCGGGAAGCTGTTAAAGAATCACCGAAATAAGTTCTGTAAGCTAACGTTAATTCAGTACGATAGGTTTTATCTTCGACCATGATTGCATCCGGGTCATCAGGTTTTTCCGGATTGTATACTGCCGGGAAACTGAAGTTGTCAGTACAATGTAGCTGCGTTAGAAATCCGGCTTCGTAATAACCAAATTCCTGATCTGTAAATTTCCCTAAATAGCCAGTACTTGTTTTAGCGAAAACCTGTTCGGCAAGCTTAGACTCGGTTGCTACTTCAAACGTTGCCAGTTTTCCGTTAATAGTCTGGTCACCACCCGGAAACATTCCTAATCCTAATGTACCGGTATTATCATCACATCCAAAAAAAGTGAGAGATAATAGGGCTACCCATAGATATTTTACTTTCATGATCGTCGTATCTTGATTCTAATTTTATTTTTGTTCAGCTTCCCACACCTTGTCGTAAAACTCGTTACAAGCATTAGCATAAACGTCCGGGCTCTGATAATCAAGTACCAGTTTTCCGGATTGACGGGCATAATCCATGATGTCTTCATTGATGTGTTCACTGTTTTGTATCACTCCGTCGGAGTAATCAACTGCAAGTTTGCACAAAGTAGCGTAGTCTACGGGTTCTTTTAGTGTAGTTACATCTTTCTTATTAATACCCTTCAACATGAGTTTGGTTGCAAAGTCATTGCTTAAAGTGCTTTTGAAATCATCCTCATATACAGAGAATATCACTTTTGCATCCCGGAAGGAGGGTTCGTCTTTATATGCTTTCTTGATATATAATGGAGCCAGTGCAGTCATCCAACCGTGACAGTGAATAACATCCGGAGTCCAGCGCAATTTTTTTACAGTTTCCAATACGCCTCTGGCATAAAAGATGGCTCGGCTGTCGTTGTCATCGTATTCTACTCCGTTTTCATCAGCTGTTTGCATTCTATTCTGGAAATAATCATCATTATCAATGAAGTACACTTGCATGCGGGCTGATTGTATGGAAGCAACTTTAATAATCAATGGATGGTCGGTATCATCAATAATCAGATTCATACCGGAAAGACGTATCACTTCGTGCAGTTGATTTCTACGTTCGTTGATATTTCCCCATTTGGGCATGAATGTTCTGATCTCTCTGCCTTTTTCCTGAATAGCCTGAGGTAGGTTTCTGCCTATATTAGCCATCTCAGATTCTGAAACGTAAGGAGTAATCTCTTGTGTAATAAATAAAACCTTATTCGCCTTTGTCATAATAACAATCCTTCTCGTAAATATTCTGCAAAGATATAAAAAAAAAAGGGCATTAAAGCAAGCTATTGCGCGGTATAATTCCTTATGAATTGTTAAGTTGTTGATTATCAGTTGTTGTTTACCGCTTGCCTGTTCTGCTTACCTCTCTTCCTTTTGCATTAATTTGCGATATTTCTTCTTTATATGGTAAATAATGGTTTATTTTGCACAGTTTTTTAAACAAGATAGAATAATAAACCAATTAAAATGAAAATAATACATACGATCAAGGACTTACAGGCCGAATTGTCGGAACTGAAAGCCCAAGGGAAAAAGGTAGGTTTGGTACCTACTATGGGTGCTTTGCATGCAGGGCACGCATCACTTGTGAAGCGTAGTGTAAATGAGAATGATGTAACAGTAGTGAGTGTTTTTGTAAATCCGACTCAGTTTAATGATAAGAATGATTTAGTGAAATATCCGCGTACGCTGGATGCTGATTGTAAGTTACTGGATGCTTGTGGAGCTACTTTGGTATTTGCTCCTTCGGTAGAGGAAATATATCCGGAGCCGGATACGCGCCAGTTTAGTTATGCGCCGTTGGATACAGTAATGGAGGGTGCTTTTCGGCCGGGACATTTCAATGGGGTATGTCAGATTGTGAGTAAGCTGTTTAATATAGTGGAACCGGATTGTGCCTATTTTGGTGAAAAGGATTTTCAGCAATTGGCTATCATTCGCGAAATGGTGCGTCAAATGAAGTTTGATCTTAAAATAGTAGGCTGTCCTATCGTTCGTGAAGAAGATGGATTGGCATTGAGTAGCCGTAATGCTCGTTTATCGGCAGAAGAACGTGAAAATGCTTTAAATATTTCTCAGACATTATTTAAAAGTCGTACCTTTGCAGCCACTCATTCGGTGAGTGAGACGCAAAAGATGGTGGAAGATGCTATTGCTGCTGCACCGGGACTTCGCCTGGAGTATTTTGAAATAGTAGACGGAAACACTTTGCAGAAAGTTGGAGATTGGAATGATACTTCGTATGTAGTAGGTTGTATAACTGTTTTTTGCGGAGAAGTGAGGCTGATCGATAATATTAAATACAAAGAAGTTTAAACCTAAAAAAGACCAAATCCCTATGATGATTGAAGTGCTAAAGTCGAAGATTCATTGTGCACGTGTCACAGAAGCAAATCTGAATTACATGGGTAGCATTACGATTGATGAAGACTTGTTGGATGCGGCTAACATGATTGCTGGTGAGAAGGTGTATATCGCTGACAATAATAATGGTGAGCGTTTTGAAACCTATATTATCAAAGGTGAACGTGGTTCGGGTAAAATTTGCCTGAACGGTGCTGCAGCGCGGAAAGTGCAACCGGATGATATTGTAATTATCATGTCGTATGCATTAATGGATTTTGAAGAAGCTAAATCGTTTAAACCGACAGTGATCTTTCCGGATCCGGTAACGAATAGCGTAGTGAAGTAAAAAGAGAGTGTTACTCTTGATATATAAAGAAACGCCGTTTACTATTGTGTAAGCGGCGTTTCTTTGTTCTTATTCGGGCAGATCTTAGTTTTTTAGTTGTTTGTTCATAGCTGCTGCTGCTTTACGTCCATCACCCATGGCAAGGATTACTGTAGCACCACCACGTACGATATCACCACCAGCATAAATTGTAGGGATAGATGACTGCATATTATCATTTACCGTGATTGTTCCTCTGCGGCCTACTTCCAGTCCCTTGATGGAACTAGGTACAATCGGGTTAGGCGATACTCCTACACTGACAATGGCGAGGTCAATATCAATTGTTTCTGTTGCACCGGGAATCGCTATCGGACTACGACGCCCAGAAGCGTCCGGTTCTCCAAGTTCCATTTTTTGCAAGATTACCTGTTTCACGCGTCCTTGTTCGTCGGCCAGATATTCAATTGGATTATGTAAGGTAAGGAATTCTACCCCTTCTTCTTTGGCATGCTTAACTTCTTCCAGACGGGCAGGCATTTCTTCTTCCGAACGGCGGTAGATAATCATGGCACGTTCTGCGCCGAGGCGTTTTGCTGTACGGACAGAATCCATGGCAGTATTGCCACCGCCGATAACAGCAACATTTTTACCAAAAGCAACCGGAGTGTCAGAATCAGGACTGGCAGCGTCCATCAGGTTAACACGAGTCAGATATTCATTGGATGACATAATGTTGATCGAGTTCTCTCCGGGGATATTCATGAAGTTTGGTAATCCTGCACCGGAAGCTACGAAGATACCTTTGAAACCTTCTTCTTCCAATTGTTCAACACTGATTGTTTTGCCAACGATACAGTCTTTGATAAATGTTACACCCATTTGTGCCAGATTGTCAATTTCAACATCCACAATTTTATTAGGTAGACGGAATTCGGGGATACCATATTTCAATACGCCTCCTATTTCGTGCAATGCTTCGAATACAGTAACGTCGTATCCGTATTTTGCCATATCTCCTGCAAAGGAAAGACCCGCAGGGCCGGAACCGATTACAGCTACTTTGACGCCATTCTTTTCTGCTATTTCAGGGACAGAGATTTGTCCGCTTTCCCGTTCGTAGTCAGCAGCAAAACGTTCAAGGTGACCGATGGCAACTGCTTCTTTGCCCATTTTCAGATGAATACATTTTGATTCACACTGTTTCTCTTGAGGACACACACGACCACATACGGCAGGCAATGCACTGGTTTCTTTCAGTGTTTTGGCTGCTTCCAGGAATTCACCACGTTCAATGTTTTTTATGAAACGGGGAATATCGATTCCAACCGGGCAACCACTCATGCATCCTGGGTTAGCGCAATCCAGACAGCGTTTGGCTTCCATAACAGCCTGTTCTTTGGTCAGCCCCTGGTTCACTTCTTCTTTACGGCTATGCGAACGATATTCGGCATCAAGCTCGTTCATCTTGCAACGTTCAATGTTAGAACGCTCTTTTGCTTTTATACTTTTACGTAGTTCTTCACGCCAGATAGCATTACGGCTGTTTTCGTCTGTTGCTTTGGTGGCTTCACAATGTGTTTCAAGTTTGTGCATTTCTTCCCGTTCTACACTTTTGAAAGCACCCATACGTTTTAGCATTTCGTCGAAGTCTACCTGATGTCCGTCAAATTCCGGTCCATCTACGCATACGAATTTAGTCTTTCCACCGATAGTAATACGGCAGGCACCACACATGCCAGTACCATCTACCATGATAGTATTTAATGATACATCTGTCGGGATTTCATATTTCTTGGTCAGCAGACATACGAATTTCATCATGATGGCAGGGCCAATAGCGAAGCATTTATTTACTTTTTCACGTTTGATTACTTCTTCTACTCCTTCTGTCACAAGACCTTTGCGTCCATAAGAACCGTCATCTGTCATAATGATAACTTCATCAGAACTTTCGCGCATCTCTTTTTCAAGGATAATGAGCTCTTTGCTACGTCCTGCAAGGACAGTAATCACACGATTTCCGGCTGCTTTTAGAGCTTGTACGATGGGCAACATCGGGGCAACACCTACACCACCACCGGCGCAAACCACAGTTCCGAAGTTCTCGATGTGTGTAGCTTGTCCCAACGGACCTACAACATCGGTAATGTAATCACCTTCTTTCAGTTCGCAAAGGCGGGTAGAAGAGAGACCTACTTCCTGTACAACCAGCGTGATGGTGCCTTTCTTTACGTCAGCGCCTGCGATGGTTAACGGCATACGTTCTCCTTTTTCGCCTACACGAACAATAACGAAATGTCCTGCTTTACGTGATTTTGCTATCAGAGGAGCTTCTATCTCCAGTTTAAACACTTTCTCAGAAAAATGTTCTTTGCTAATGATTTTGTTCATTATCTAATTAATTTGTTGGAATTACTACGTAACTGCTATCAGAATGATATTTTGGCAAAGATACAGCTTATTTGGGAAATAATAAAAGAAAAGCTGCCTTTTTGGGGCAGCTTCCTTTTTATCTATACTAATTCCTTTTAATTGATCATTTCAAATCCGCAGTATGGAACCAATGCTTTTGGAATTTTGATTCCTTCCGGTGTCTGATTGTTTTCGAGCAATGCGGCAACGATACGAGGCAATGCCAGAGCCGAGCCATTTAAAGTGTGGCAAAGTTCTGTTTTCTTTTCTCCACTGCGATAACGACATTTCAAACGATTTGCCTGGTAAGTATCAAAGTTAGAGACAGAGCTAACCTCTAACCATCGTTTTTGTGCTTCTGAATATACTTCGAAGTCAAAACAAAGAGCGGCTGTGAAACTCATATCACCACCACAGAGGCGGAGAATACGATAAGGAAGTTCTAATTTTTGTAACAGACCTTCTACGTGATTCAGCATTTCCTGATGTGATTGTCTGGAATGTTCCGGTTTGTCGATGCGTACCAGTTCTACTTTAGAAAATTCATGCAAACGATTCAGTCCACGAACATCTTTACCGTAAGAACCGGCTTCGCGACGGAAACATTGTGTATAGGCACAGTTCATAATAGGAAGCTGCTTCTCATCTAAAATAACATCACGGTAAATATTGGTAACCGGCACTTCTGCTGTTGGTATAAGATAAAGATCATCTACTTCACAATGATACATTTGGCCTTCTTTATCAGGAAGCTGTCCTGTTCCATAACCGGAAGCTGCATTTACTACTGTCGGAGGCATGATTTCCGTATAACCAGACTTGCGTGCTTCGTCCAGGAAGAAATTAATGAGGGCACGTTGCAATTGTGCACCTTTACCTTTATAAACAGGAAAACCTGCTCCGGTGATTTTTACACCGAGATCAAAATCGATAAGGTCATATTTTTTTGCCAGTTCCCAGTGAGGAAGAGCGTCTTTGGGAAGCTCAGTTTCCATACCACCTATTTTTTCCACTACATTATCTTCGGCTCCTACACCTTCCGGAACTTCATCATAGGGTATATTGGGGATAGTATACAACAGGTTCTGAAGTTCTGTTGCAGCTTCTGTCATAGTAGTATCTAATGCTTTGTTACCTTCTTTCAGTTCGGCAACACGCGTACGGGCAGTTTCTGCTTCTTCTTTTTTTCCTTCTTTCATCAGCTGACCGATAGTTCTCGACAATGAGTTAACTTCTGCCAGATTTTTATCTAATTCATTCTGTGTATTACGTCTCTTGTCGTTCACTTCAATCACCTTGGCGATAGTTGCAGCGGCATCTTTGAAGTGCTTCTTTTCCAAACCGCGGATTACCGCGTCGGTATTTTCTGTAATTTGTTTAATAGTAAGCATATCGATACTTTTTTATGAACATTTATCTTTGAGTGCACAAAGATAATGCAAACCGAGAGCAAAATAAAATGAACTCGTTCATTTTTTATGCCAAGGTGCAGCTTATTTTCGCTTTTCTGCAAAGATAAATAAAAATACATAGATGGTGTTCTTTGGATACATAAAAAAGAAAGGAGATACAATCACCTGGATTGCATCTCCTTCTTTATTTCTTAAATGTAAACTTTATGCTTCTGTCTTTTCAGCAGGGATGATAGATACATATCTTCTATCTTCTCTGGTTACTTTGAAGCTAACAGTTCCGTCTACTAAAGCGAAAAGAGTGTGGTCCTTACCCATACCGATGTTTTCACCCGGGTGGAATTCAGTACCTCTTTGACGAATGATGATATTACCTGCTTTGCAAGCTTCGCCACCAAATATCTTAACGCCTAATCTCTTGCTGTGTGATTCGCGGCCGTTCTTAGAACTACCGACACCTTTTTTATGTGCCATTTCTTCTTACTTTTAAATTGATTAAGCTACTACTTCTGTGATTGTTAACTCTGTGAACTGTTGGCGATGGCCATTCAGTTTTCTGTGACCTTTTCTTCTTTTCTTATGGAAAACAAGAACTTTATCACCTTTTACCAAATTTGAAACAACCTGGCAAACAACTTTTGCACCTTCTACAGTAGGAACACCTACAGTAATGTTTCCGTCTTTGTCTACCAAAAGAACCTTGTCGAATTCTACTGTTGTACCGTTTTCTGCATTTTGGATGTGGTGTACAAACAGTTTTTTGCCAGCTTCTGCTTTGAACTGCTGACCGTTAATTTCTACAATTGCGTACATCTTATATTAAATGTATAAGTTAGCTCCGTCGGGTGGTCTTTAATCACTTAGAGAACACTTTGTCGAACCCGGTGCGGAATAATCGGGCACAAAAGTACAGAAATAATTCTTATCGGGCAAATTTTTCTTTCTTTAATTTCTATGCAATCTCTATTAGCTCACCGTCTATTACTGTCAATGAGAAAACTTTATGTTAATTACAGTACAAGTATAGCTAATAAGATGATGGTAAACATACAACGCATGTTTCAGGTCATGAAGCTATCTGTCGTGTATTCCGGAGGAGAAAAGTGTTTTCGGCAAATCTGTTAGTTCACGGAGGTTACTGATTATTTTCACATGTGGATATTGAGCCAGCTCTTCAGACCGGGTTACTCCACTTGTTATTCCCGTGAAACTGACGCCTGCTGCCTGGGCTGTTTTAGCGTCAACGGTACTGTCTCCTATGTACATTGTTTCTTCCGGTGTGACATTCAGCTTTTTCATGGCAAACAATAATCCTTCGGGGTTAGGTTTGGGATGACTTACGTCTTCGCCTCCGACAATGATATCGAACCATTCTTCAGGGAGCTGCTTTCTCATAAAGTCTTGAATGCGGAAACGATATTTGGTGGAAATAATTCCGAGGCGATTCCCTTCTTCTTTTAGTTTGAGTAGGGTAGGAAGGGTGTCGTCAAAGAGATGAGTATTGATATTCATATATTGGTCTGACTCTTTGGAATACTCTTTTCTAAGCGCAGCCAATTGCTTGGTATCCATAATTCCGGTGAGTATACTAAACGACTCTTCAAGAGTTTTACCAATCGTACGTTTGATAGCATCATCCGTAACGTCTGTATAGTTATGGCGCTGAAGTACATTTCTGAAGCAAAGAATAATGCCGCAGGATGAATCTGCCAATGTATAATCAAAGTCGAATAAGTAGGTCGTGTAGCTCATTTGTCCCATTTTTGGGCAAAGGTAGAAAGATTAGTTTAAAAGTGTACACTCGGTAAGGTGAAAGTGTACACTTCCTATTGATTATCAGGTTTCTATTTAACTGGGTCTACAGTATATCCCTGTTGCTTTAGCAGGTTCAGTATTCCATTTTCTCCCGGTAAGTGTAAAGCACCGACGGCAATAAACGTCGGAGCTTCTTTCATAATGGCAGGTAATTGTTTCGCCCATTTTTTATTACGGTCATCAATCAGCGTTACTTTTTCTTGTGGAGTCATTTCACATTGTGGACCTCCTAACGATTCATCTGCAATTTTACTCATTGCGTCTAAATCCTGTGCCATATAGGTAGCAGTCATTCTTTGGGTTTGATCAATGGTTGGTTCCACATTATTCAACATGCAGAGTAATTGTTCGGCTTGACGTCTCAGGGATGTTTGGTTATATAGCAAATTCATTTGGAATTCGATCGTTTCAAGTCCGTCTGTTTTCTTCCCTTTTTCGGTGGCTTGTGTCTGAAAATAAGTGTCCAGTTGCTCCTGTGGATTATAGCCACCTACGTGCTTCATATAGAGAATTACTACCAGATTATTACTGAGAAAGGCTGGTTTAACTTTAGGCATCATGGCTATGTCAAACATCAGATTCTCTTTTGCAAACTTATTGATTTGTTCGTATTCTTCCTCTGTAAATAGTGATTTGAAAGTAGTATCTGTTTCGATGGTCATATACTTCTTCATCATTTCGGCTACCTTGGTGGGGCTTTGCATTTCGCTCATTTTCAATTCGCCATATACTTGCTTTGTATTATCAAGTGCTGCTTGCAATCCCTGGATACTATCTTTGATACTGAGTGAGGCAAGGTGATGTGTTCCCATAACATAAGAGGGTTGTGTCAGTCCGTTACCAGATATTTTCCACAATAACTGCGCGTTCGCACTCAGTGCGAAACAACAAATGAGAAGGCTTCCTAATATTTTCTTCATATTTATTATTTTTGATTAGCGAATTCTACCACCGGATATCCAGTGCTTTGTGTAATACGGTTCATTTAGACGGCTAATGATAACTCCCTGACTGGTGCTGGCGTGAATAAACTTACCATCTTTGAGATAAATGCCTACGTGTGCTACCTGTTTTCCGGAGCGACTGCTGGTAAAGAACACTAAATCACCTTCACGTAGATTACGTTTGGTTATCTTGTTGCTTTCTTTCTTTTGAGTATCTGTGCTACGCGGTAATTTTGTGTGATACACTTTTTTATATAGCTGGCATGTCAATCCGGAACAATCAGTTCCTCGTTTATTGTCTCCACCGGCACGATAGGGAGTACCTATCCATTCGGAGGCTTCAAGGTAAAGTTTATGATTGTCTTCCAGGTTGATGTCCATTCCAAGACGAACGGAAGCTTTGGCCAGTGCCTTATAGTCAAGTCGTGGAGCAACCGAACGGCAGGAGCTAAGACTTAATATCAATCCTAACACAGCACATGTATATATAAAGTGTTTCTTCATCTGCATTTATTCTTCTGTTCTGGCAGTTGCTTCTTCTGTTTCAGGATTGGCTACTTCCTTCTCTTGAATAAAATCGTCTATATTAATATTGAAGTAATCTTCCAGTTCTTTTTCTGCGGAATTGTTCTCATTTTGGATGTCACGAATAATGATTCCATGTTCAAGTAATGCAATGCGTGGGCATACATCTACCGTATGGTTTAGATTGTGACTGGATATGATGACGGTAGCATTATGCTCTTCGTTGTATTTCTTTAGCAAGTGTTTGATGACAGACTGTGAACTCGGATCGAGGAAGTTGAATGGTTCATCCAGTATTAGTAGTTGCGGGTAGTGTAGCATAGCTGAGATGATACCGATTTTCTGTTTGTTTCCGGCAGAGAAGTTACGGATAAATTTCTTTTGTCCTACTACTTCGCCGTTCATGAAGCGTTCAAACTGTATCAGGCGTTCGTCTACTTCTTCTTTCTTTAGCCCATACATTTTGCCAATGAAATAGAAATACTCTTCTGGTGTGAGGTAGTCTATCAAAAAGCCATCATCAATAAAGGCACCTGTGAATTTCTTCCACTCCTCACTCTTGCTTACATCTATATCGTTAATAGTGACATTACCTGCATCTGCTTTGAGCAAATCTAGTATTAACCGGAAGAGAGTTGTTTTTCCAGCTCCGTTATTTCCCACCAGACCAAGCATTTCACCTTGGTTAATGATGTAATTCTCAATATCTACGGCTTTCTTTTCACCGAAGTTCTTTTGCAGTTTATTTATGGTAATCATGTCTTTTAGTGATTAGTTTTTAGTGATAAGTAATAAGTCTCTGGTGTTTAGTGATTAGTGATAAGTGATTAGTACCATGCATCTGAATGGCGCAGTCTGCTAATCATTTATCACTAAAACGCTAATCACTATTTTTATTCTCTACTGTCTCTGAATCCTTCCATGTTTTTATAGCGGCGTTTCATGAATCGGTTGTACACATTTTTTAGCCAAATGCGTGAAGTAAGTACAAAGCCTAATCCGATGACAAGCAATACCCATGAAGTAGCTGTTTCTCCCAGACCTATTTTCAACAATGCATAGAGTAACAGGGGGATACCGAAAGTGGCAGCGCTAATTAAGCTTTGCAGTCCTGTACCAGCATTTTGGCGACCGGTGATTTTGGCATTCAATGGCATTGTTTTGACATTGTAAACAGCCATTTGGAACAGGCAGAAATAGATGAAACCTATTGTGAATACTGCCCATGAGATAGAAGTCAGTACACTGATTTTACCCATTACCATTGCTGGTATAGTCAGAATAAGCGGGATAAGGATTCCGATACTATACAACATGTATTTTGCACGAAGCAGGGTATAGATAGACTCTTTGCGACTCATAAGTCCGTCAATATAATTACCTTCATAACTCATTATTTGCAGAAGAAATAGGATACCGAAGATTGCAAAGTTGTAAACGGTAATGAAGTTCTTCATACCAGTTCCGTCATATACCTCCGTAAAGCTGAGTAATAAACTGAAAGCAATTACGACCAGAATTACCATGCGGAGTGAGTTTTTACAGGCCTTATTACGTAATAACATTTTCAATTCTAAGCGCATGTATTCACCTACCTCGCCATATTTTTCGAAAAACTTATATTCCGAGGCATTTACTTTCGTGTCTTCCACTTTGTTGAGTTCGGCGTATATCAGTCCGGCCATTAGTTTCCGGTTGATAAACCACATTCCAGTAATGGCTGCCAGAGTAGCGATGAAAGCCAGCCAATTGCCTTCAATATAACCTTCACCCAAATTGATAAAGAAGTTAGTAACTATACTTTTATCTTCAGGAATAAGGATCGCAGCCGCAATACCGCCATATACTAACAGGGGAAGTATAATCCACCAGATACGTTCACTTATGAGTGTTCGGCATAGAAGAAACCAATAATTATTGAAAACTATTAGTAACCAAATACCTGTGCAATAAGTAAATACTCCCCAAAGTCCGAAGAATTTCGGAATTGTGATGATGGCGAACGGCACAAACATAAAGAGCCAGATGAGGTTATAACTACTCAATCCTGAACGGACAAGCAGGAAGTCTATCACCTTATTCCGCCGGACCGGCATCAGGAGGTAGGGCTTTACCTCCTGTGTCGGTGTTTTTTGCAGCGGAAAGCGCAAGATGAAGTCAAGTGCAAGGATAAATACCAGACCACTGTTCAGTACGTGGTAAGGTTCCATGCTATTCGTGTCGAGAGCAAAAGCAAACGTTGTTCCGAAGAATATCAGATATCCTGCCCAGAAAATCGCCATGGCATACATGGCGTATTTTCCGAACCGGTTTTTATCATACATCGGATGCCGCTTGGCAGCCAGCTTACCGTGTTTGCGCAATTCGTTAAAAAGCATCATTTCTTTTCTGGGCTAACCATGGTTACTTCTATTTCATTTTTCTGTTTTAACAGTTCATCAGCAAACTTCTGAATGTCTTTTGTTGTGATACTGTTAACAATGTTTTCATAGTCTTTCACCATATCAACTCCTGTGAAGAGATATTCGTCGATATTTCCCAACCAGTAGTTGTTTTCTTTCAGATCTTCTTTATGCTTTTTCAGCATATACTCTTTTACTTTATTGAGATTAGCTTCTGACGGACCATTTTTAGCCAAATTTGCAGCTTCAGCAAAAATGATTTCCATTAATTTGTCTTTCTTTTCGGGGGCTGTCTCGAAGATGATTTGTAAGAAAGCTTTTTCTTTTGGATATTTGGAAAGGTTGCCACCTACATATACACCGTAAGTACCTCCTTCGTCTTCACGAACTTTCTCTGTATATATCAGATCAAGAATCTGGCTGGTCATACTCATCAGAAGGTTGTTCTTCTGATCGTATTTACATTTTCCATTATATAACACAAGAACAGAAGCTTTGGGAGTTTCCTGTTGTCTGGTGAATTCATTTTTGCAGGTTCCCTTGCGCATTTCCATTTTGGTATCTTTGAATGTCTCTTTACGGTTGATGGCAGGAAGAGCTCCCAGATACTCGGCAATCAGTTCTTTGTCTTTGTCGATGTCTATATTACCAACGAGGATAAAAGTAAAATCACTTGCATCTTTATAGCGGTCTTTGTACATTTCCAAAAGCTTGTCGTAATCAATTTGGTCAATCATGTCAGCTTTCATACGAATGGCTCTTGGATGATGATTGTATACAGTGGCTTGGATAGAATCGCCGAATGCAACAGATGGATTCAACTCCTGGTTTTGCAAAGATGCTTTGCTACGGTTTTTGTAAGATGCGAATGCATCGTCGTCTCTGCGTGGAGCAGTGAATGTCAGATAAGTAAGCTGTAACATTGTTTCAAGGTCTTTCGGAGAACAATTTCCAGTTACACCTTCTGTTTTGTCACCGATACTGTAACTTATTGATGCCTTCTTTCCGGCCAATACTTTTTCAAGGTCTACAGCACTGAAATTACCTAAACCACCCGTACTGATAGCGTCCAATGATTTGATATTGATGATTTCAGAATCGGGGAATAATGAACTACCACCCAGACTAACACCTTTCATACGTATTTCGTCTGCTTTAAAATCTGTTTTTTTTAAGATTACTTTTGCGCCATTGGATAAAGTAAGTTCAGTAGTACCAAAAAGTGGATTTATCTTTTCAGAAACAATCTTACCGCCCTGAGGCTTTTCAGCCATTAATGGCTCATCGGATACTTTGTCAACATAAGCTGTTAACTTTTCTGTTTTAGCATCGTTAAGCATTTTAAGAACGGCATCTTTTGTCGGCAGTTTGAGCCCTTCTTTTTCGGGACCGAAAATTGCTACTACCTGGTTGCTGTCTGTAACCAAAGCTTGCATCATTTGATTCAATGCTGCTACAGGTATGTTCGGAGCTATCTGATTGATGATAGCATATTCGTTCTCAATACCCGGAATAGGTTCTTTGTCGAGGAAGTTACGAACATATTCGTTCACATATGTTTCGTTTTTACGTTTATCACGTTCGTTGTATGCAGATTCCAACTGGCGCAGATATTCTGCGCGGGCACGGCCGTACTCTGTCTCTGTGAAACCAAATTGGCGTGCACGTTCCATTTCGCGTAACAAATTAGCAATTCCGTCTTCTACCGATCCTTCTTTACAGACAACTACACCAGTGAAAGCGCTTTTGGTTTTGGCAACAAAGAATTCACCTTCAAAAGTTCCGGCATAAATAAAAGGAGGGTTAGCGGTTTGCGTAAGTTCGTTCAAGCGGGCGTTCAACATGCTGCTGATGAGATTGGTGGCATAGTTTTGTACCATGTATCCCATGTTGTTCTTCTGATCGTCCGGAGTAGCATCGTGCTTGTTGAAGATAAGTGCCTGGATATGGGGCTGTTCTTTATCCTGCTCGATGATTACAATAGGTTCTTTATTATCATTTACCGGATAGTAAACACGTTCGGCTGCTTCAGGTTGTGCAGGAACATCGGCAAACATTGTTTTGATTTTAGCTTCAATTGCATCTACATCAATATCACCAACTACAACGATACCTTGCAAGTCGGGACGATACCATTTCTCGTAGTAATCTCTTAAAGTCTGATACTTGAAGTTCATAACTACGTCCATTGTACCAATTGGGAAACAAGTTGCATATTTAGTTCCGGCAAACATTTGTGGAAGCATTTTTTCCTGCATACGCTGCATGGCACTCATACGCGTACGCCACTCTTCATTGATTACGCCACGTTCCTTATCAATTTCTTTTGGATCCAGGGTTAAATCATTAGACCAGTCATGTAGAATCAATAAACAGGAATCAATAGCTCCCGGAACAGTAACCGGGACATTTGAAATATTATAAACCGTTTCGTCTACGGAAGTGTAAGCATTTAGATTTTCACCAAACTTCACACCGATACGTTCCAGATATTGTTTCAATGCATCACCGGGAAAGTGAGTGGTTCCATTGAAGCACATGTGTTCAAGGAAGTGCGCCAAACCACGTTGATTTTCTTCTTCCTGGATAGAACCGACTTTCTGAGCAATATAGAAATCGGCACGATTTTCCGGAAGTACATTTTTACGGATGTAATACGTCAGTCCGTTATCGAGTTGGCCGATGCGTACGTTCGGGTCGACAGGGATAGGAGGCAATTGAGCAAATGCCTGCTGAAAGCTGCAGCATATAATTACTGCTGCAACAAATAAACCACGAAATAAATGTTTCATATCTAATGAGTTTTAATAAATGTTTTGTACTATCTGTCGGAGGAGGGAAAGATAAATCACAAAAAGTTGTGAATTAGTGATTAATGATAAGTGATAAGTGATTAGCTGGCTTGCGCTATCACTCTGCAAAGTACTTATCACTAATCATTAATCACTTATCACTAACTTACTTATCACCTATCACTAACCCACTTATCACTATTTTATCGCTTCTCTGATTCTTACCAGTTTAGTCAGCAGACCTTCAAGTAAGTCCAGTTTCAGCATATTGGCACCGTCACTTTTGGCTACTGCCGGATTCTCATGAGTTTCTATGAAAAGGCCATCCACACCAACAGCAATCCCAGCTTTGGCTACAGTTTCTATCAATTGGGGCATCCCACCTGTGACTCCGCTGGTTTGATTAGGTTGTTGTAAAGAATGGGTTACATCCAGAATGACAGGGAAACCGAAAGTTTGCATTTCCGGAATACCACGATAATCGACTACAAGATCTTGATAACCGAAAGTTGTTCCACGTTCAGTCAGCATAACCTCTTTATTACCAGCTTCTATAACTTTATCTGCAGCAAATTGCATTGCCATCGGAGAAAGAAACTGTCCTTTCTTTATGTTCACCACTTTTCCTGTTTTAGCAGCAGCAACCAGAATGTCTGTCTGTCTGCAAAGAAATGCAGGGATTTGGAGTACGTCTGCATATTCAGCAGCCATTGCTGCTTCCTCAGCCGAGTGAATATCTGTAACGGTGGGTACTCCGAATGTATCATGTACTTTCTTTAATATCTTCAATGCTTTTTCGTCGCCTATTCCCATAAATGAATCCAGGCGTGAACGGTTGGCTTTACGATACGAGCCTTTAAATACATATGGGATTTTTAGAGTCTCAGTGATATTTACTACTTTTTCAGCAATACGCATTGCCATCTCTTCACCCTCTATTACACAAGGACCGGCAAGCAGGAAAAAGTTACCGGAGGGATTGTTCTTTAATTGTTCTATCATAATAAATAATTAGTTAATTTGCCAATACGGTAATTTGTCAATTGTTATGCGTCCTGTTTCTTCGATAGCGCAGGCAATTGGCACATTGGCATATCGGCACATTGAATCATTATTAATTCGGTATAATCAGAGTTATCTTTTCCGGCAGGATACCTATTTCCAGCGGAAAGTGTTTGGGTAAGATTCGTCCGTCCAGATCAACGGCAGCATTCTTTGCACGGAGTACTTTAACTTTCTTTGTCCGGTAACTTTTTACTACTTTATGATTTAGTATTCGTCCCTGAATCAGCATCCATAGTCCGGACATGGTCTGCAAGAGTTCCGGACGGTAGATGACCGAAACATCCAGCCATCCATTATAAGGTACAGCACTCGGGGTTTGCCCGTAACCATAGGCACTACCCACGCATACGGTCATAATACGCCCACGGATGTGTTCGTCATTGATGCGGAGATGCATTCTATACAGATTTCGTTCAAAAAATAGCAGGAAGAAGGCTGCCAGGTATGAGAGAAATTTGACTCCTCCCCAGAAACGTTTGGTTCCGTCGGTCACTTTCACAATACGTGCACCAAAGCCGATGTTTATGGCATTGAGAAAGTAACGGCGTTGGTGTTGTTCGCCATCGTAGAAATTACAATATCCTACATCAATTTTTCTCCGGCGGTTGTTGATAATCCAGTCTACTGCCTGTTTGTAGTCCATGCCGATATCCCAGTATCGGGCAAAGTCATTTCCTATACCATTGGGTATGATGCCAATAGCGATACTTTCTTTATGAGTAGCGTTGGAAAGCATTATACCATTGATTGCGTCATTCAGAGCACCATCACCGCCTACTACTACAATGGTAGTGTAGCCATTATTTGCCAGAATTCCGGCAAGTCGTTCTACTGAACCGAAACCTTCGGACTGTACATAGTCGTATGACACACCTTTCTGGTCCATGTACTCTTTGATTTCTTTCCATCGTTTTTGCACCTTCCGTGTTCCGGCTTTGGGATTGTATATTACACCCCATTTTCCTGGTTCTACGCTCATCTCTCTGATCTATTATTTAAAAATCATCTCTTCTGATTAAAAAACTTCCTGCTTAGAGGTCTTTTAATGGAATAGTTCTCGTACTTTATCCTTTTCTTTGCCTTGATTTATATACTTTCTTGCAAAGATAGTATGTGGTTAAAGTATCTGTTTTTTTCTGTTGCCAAAGATACTAAATACCTTTGAGCTTTTGCTTTACAAAAGCTATCTTTTCTTCTGTAGGCAACGTTGCATCCACCCAGTGAATGGTGAATCCTCTTCTTTCCATTCCCCGAAACCAGGTCATTTGCCGTTTGGCAAATTGGTGGATAGCGGTTTCCAGTTGGGTGAACATTTCTTCATAAGTAAGTTCCCCAATGGCGTATAGTGTCAGGTATTTATATTCCAGTCCGTAATAAATCAAATCTTCTGCTTTGATCCCTTGTGCAAGCAACTGTTTTACTTCGTCTACCATACCCTCATTCAAACGTTGTCTCAATCGCCGGCTGATTTTTTCCCGACGTAATTCCCGGTCAATATCTACTCCAATGATCAGACTATTGAGTTGTGGAAATTCCCGTTCAGCTATTGGATGCGCGGCATAATACTCTTCTATCTCTATGGCCCGGATCGCACGTTTCACTGTATCTACATCAGTCGAATTGTGCAATGTCTTGTATTGTTGCAGAATTCCGGTCAGTGTTTCCAACGATTTATCTGCCAATCGTGTTCTCAATTCCGGGTTCTCGGGTACCGGCATTAACCGGTATCCTTTCAATACAGACTCCAGGTACATGCCTGTCCCTCCACATAAAACGGGCAGACACCCTTTTTGTTTAATAGTCTCATAAGCTTTCAGGAAATCACGCTGATACTCAAAAACATTGTATTTGTAACCAGGTTCCACTATATCAATCAAGTGATAAGGTATTTCTCTACCATTAATAGTATAGTCGGCAATATCTTTACCTGTACCCAGGTCCATGCCCCGGTATATTTGCCGTGAGTCTGCACTAATGATTTCGGTATTTAGTTCTGCAGCCAGTGCGGTAGCAAATGGAGTCTTTCCCGAAGCGGTAGGACCAAGAATGGTAATTAATTCATAGTCTGGCATAGTTGTATTTTTATTGATATATAGATGTCGGCAAAGATAGAAAAAAGGCTGTAAAAAATAGAGTGAAGGAGATAAAATCCTGTTATAAACCTTATAAATATCCTTCCGAACAATAGGGGATAGTGTAACTTATTGAAATTCATGTTGTTGAGTGTGCTTCTGGATGCTTTAGGTGGACAATTTGATTTTACCCATCCATCGTTTCTTCTATTTTACACCCAATATAGGTAGAATCGGTATGTTTTTAGAAAAAGAAAGAATATTTTCGAACATGCCACTGTTAGAATGTATCTACTTTTACCGTATAAAAAATTGATAAATCTAAGGCTATGATTTATAATAATAGAGTACTGTTTATCTTCAATGCAGTATGTATATTCTTTTTTTTGTCCTGTTCCTCTTATCCTAAAGAAGTAGAAGAAGCTCTTTCTATGTCGGGTAATAACCGAAAGGAATTGATTCGGGTATTAGAGTACTACAATACTAACGACCGTTTGAAGTTTAAAGCGGCTTGTTTTCTGATAAGTAATATGCCTTATCATAGGAGTAGATATAGCTTGGAATTGCCCGGATCATATTTACAGTACTTTAAAATGGTCGATTCCATAGGACACGTAATTCCTGACGCTAACCACAACGATTCATTGACGAGGGCGCTGAGCCGGCAATACGCCCTGCTGTCTCTTCCAACCGGAAAAGTTAACCAGATTAATGATGTTCAACAGATTACAGCTGAATTTCTGATAGAAAATATAGACGAGGCTTTTTATGAATGGCAACATTCTCCATTGCTTAAAGATAAACCTTTTGATGATTTTAAGGAGTGGATTTTACCATATCGTACAGTAGATGAGTCTTTTGTCGGGAATAAACCAATGTTAAAGTCTGTCATTCATGATAAACTGTTGGTTAGTAATAGTGGGAATATTTATGCTGCTATTGAGAACTATAAGAAATACGTCGGATGGCAAAAAGAAATGAATAAACATGTAACTTCTGAAAAACATATAGGACCATTCGATCTTTTTATTCCTGCATTCAAGATGGATTGTAATAATCTGGCTGCCCGTACCTGCAACTATTTTCGTGCCTGTGGTATACCCACAGTGTATGAATTCACACCGCAATGGCCTGATAAAGACAGCAGTCATTATTGGTGTGCATCTCCTGATTCTACCGGTATACTTTGCCCCTATACTCCTCCGTATAATAATTTATGGGAAGACTGGCCATTGGACTTGAAATATACTGGGAAGGTGTATCAACGAACATTTGGTGTAATGAAAGATTCTCCTTATTTTCTAAAAAATGAGACTGAGATGCTTCCTTCTGTGTTTGATACTCCCACTATAAAAGATGTGACGGAAAGATACCATACGTGTATTGAGATTACTTTGCCAATGAACATACATACTTCTAATAATCTGGCTTATCTCTCTTTTTTTAACACTCAAGGAGAGTTGTCTCCTGTGGCATGGGGTAAGGTTTCCCATTGGAGGCATCGTGTAACTTTTCGTAAAGTACCTGTTAATATGCTTTTCTTTCCATCTTATATGTCGGAAGACGGACAAATGGTTCCTTTCGGAAAACCTTTCATTTTAAAGAAAGATAGTGTTTCCAAGCATATTGTTAGAGAAGAGTTGCAATCTGATACGAAATCTACTGTCCGGATGCGTTTGCTACGCAAATATCCTTCCAAACGACATTTGGCAAATGACAGGAAAAATCTGAAAGGTACACGAATTCTGGGTTCTGACCATTGGACGGGCCCTTTTGATACTTTACAGATCATTCGTGAAGTTCCGGATTCATATTGGCAAGAGTACTTATTGAATAATGATAAGAAGTATCGTTATTACCGGCTTCATCGTGACAGTATGCCAGTTGATATAGCTGAATTGGAATTTTTGGGAGAGGAAATTTCCGGGTATCGCACCGATATTCCGTCGGCATTGCCGATACTCACAATTACCTATGCACCTGTGGAAAACAAACCGTTGAAGAAAATAAATGGTGAGCCGATGCATACGGGAGTTTTGTATTATAAGGCCTATGATAGTGATCCGGAAACTTTTGCAAGATGGGGTTTCTTTGGTATGGACTTCAAACGTCCTGTTTGTATAACCCATATTCGTCTTTTGCCACGTACTGCAACGAATATCATAGAGCCAGGATACCGTTATCTGTTATTGTATTATCACGAAAATCAATGGGTTGAATTGAAAGAGATAGTTTCTAAATATAACTTTTTAGAGGTTGATTCTGTTCCCGCTGGTACCATTTACTGGTTAAAGAACTTAGATAAAGGTAAAGAAGAATTACCTTTCTTTTACATGGACGGACGGCAGGTGTTTATAAATGAATTTATGTGATTGTATTGATCTCTTTTATAAACTGGCAAACTTATATATTGTGTTTATTAAACCAACTTAATGTAATACTGATGAAAATTTGTATAGAATCATGTTTACAACAAAATCGTAATTATTGTTTTAAGATGATATTCGCTTGTATCTGTTTTCTATTTATAGGCGCTGTTTATTTTATGCCAGATTTATGTGCCGACAGATTTCATACTCCGGTTCTACTATGGACCGGATGCTTGTTGGGTATATTGGGGATTATTATATCTATTTTGGAATACAGAGGGATAGTACTTTATATACCTGTTTTTTTGATTATTTTATATCTATGTTGGGGAGTTGGTTGGCTGTTTACGTCTTCTTTAAATTATTACTCTGTCAGTCTCTTTTTTATTGATAATATGATGTTATTACTGTTGTATTATTATTTTTCACATTATCAATATTACCTCCCTTTTTGTTTCTTGTTAGTAATTTTGGCCGGTAGTTTATCTTTAGTAGCTTTCTTACAACTATTCGGTATTTGGCAGTCTTATAGTTCTGTGTTTATCATAACAGGTACATTTGATAACCCTGCTGGTATTTCAGCTATATTAGTTGCTCTGTTACCATTTACTTTTTACTTTTTTTCCGTAAAAAGCAAATTACAACGAAGACTGTCTGTTATAATTTGTGTAATGGTGGTGATTATTATTCTATTGTCTAATGCCAGAGCGGCTATATTGGCAATGGTTGTTGTTTTGGGATATTTTTTTAAGAGAAAATTTCTGTTTATATGTTGCATTGGATTATTATTGGTGTTGCTCTATTTATTAAAGCCCGATTCTGCCAATGGAAGATTTGTAATCTGGCGATGTTGTGTTCAGGCAATTATTGATAACCCTCTGTCAGGAACTGGAGAGTTTAATGTTTGGTATATGCTAAATCAAGCGAATTTTTTTGTAGCACATCCCAATGAAATATGGGCGATTTTGTTAAGCGATAATATTCATCATCCTTTTAATGAATATCTAAAAGTTATGGTGGAAAGAGGACTGATTGGTTTGGTTCCGATTATCGGCATTATGGTATATTCTGTTAGTAACTATTGTAGACACATCACTCCAGAAAAGAAGTGTGCATATTGGAGTCTTGTTGCAATAGCAATATGCTCTTTGTTTTCATATCCGTTTGAATATGAGATTATAAAAATAGTGTTTATATCTTCATTCTTTATACTGGTAATTCATCCTTTTATATCAGATAATAACAGAAGAGTGAAAGTAAAAGTATGTAGATGGGGGATATTTCTTCTTTCATCCTTTCTTTTTGTAAATGTATTCTATCAAGGATTCTATGACATTCTATGGACTAATTTATTAAAGTGTGGAAATTCCTGTGATGCAAAAATGGAGAGTGAATATGATAAACTGTATCAAAAATCTTTTTTAGGTCAACAGTCTGCTTTTCTATATAATTACAGTGTTGTGTTATATCAAGCCGGGAAATACAAAAGAGGCAATGATATTTTGTTGGAATGTAGTAAAAAAATGAATGATTATGATGTGCAGCTACTTCAAGGATATAATTATTTGGAAATGGAAGATCTGCCTCGTGCAGAAGAGTCTTTTAATGTAGCATCTAATATGATTCCTTGTCGCTTGGTACCTTTATATGAACTTTTTCGAATATATGTGTCCACTGGAAGAGACTATTTGGCTCTGGAGACTGCACAACATATCATTAATATGCCTGTTAAAATAGTTTCGACCAAAACTAACTTTATAAAGAAAAAAGTTGGTAATTATTTGGAACAGGCAAAGAAAGGAGGTGCTTTATGATGTAATCAAGAAGTTACAATATTAACCTATAATTAATTAAAAATAAAAAACATGAATCATTTAAGAATTTTAAAAGGAGTATCTTTAATTATACTACTATTGTGTGCATGTACGGAGGACTATGATATTCTGACAAATAAATCAAAGGATAGCAATATAAAGTCAGATCTTGATATTGCGAGAAACTGGTATAATCAGCAGCAGATAACTCATGAAGCGGAAACTCGCAGTGACAATCTTAATGTGAATCCTATTCCGGTTTTATCGGGGAGTCCCAGTTGGCAATATTATGCTATAAGCAGGAATGATTCCTTATTAGTTGTGGATGTAGATTTAACGGATCGTGTATGCCAGGATTTTGTTACGAAAGAAAATTGGGATTTCTACCAACAGACAAAAGAATGGAAATATCGTCGTTCATATACTCATTTTGTATATGTAAAAAACTATAAAACAAATACAGAAACAGGATTTTTGATGACTATTATTCCGTCTAAATTTTATACGAAAACTCATGCCAATAGGATAAATAAGAATACATATCTCCATCGTGATAAATATTTGTTCGGTTCTGTTTTATTCCATGACTTAAATGGTAAATTTGTAAACGGATGGAAATACGAAAGAGGGAAAGTTGTGGGTAAAATACGTAAAAAACGTTGGGATGACTTTCCGAACGCGGATAGGTTGGTTTTCCGGTCAATACCTGCACGGTATGAGGTAGCTCCTCAACTCTATACTCCACCTACTACGAGAGCTGGAATGGAAGATGATCCGCTCTATGATGGTGGAACATTCCCGGACATAATTGTGACACCTGATCCTAAACCGAATTGGGGTGATTTTCCTCCTGGTGGAGGTTGGATTGATCATAATGATGACAATATCCCTCATAATAATGAGGATGGCTATAACCATGATAATGACGGGTATATCAATGAACCTCATGATGGCGGTTCTGGAGGTTATAATCCTCCTCCACTTACTCCACCTGCAAAAGGAAAGGATTTTGAATCTAAAATTGGAGATAAAATTGTGGTTGGAAAATTACCGGCAACGATGGATAAACAGTTGTTTAATACTTGTGTTACTTCTATAATGAGCTATATAGAACAACTATTTGGAGGAGAATATAATCCGGGTACATATCTTCAAGCGTATCTTCAAGAGTTCGGCATTTGGGCAACTGAAAAAGGAGTTGCATTGACAAATTTATCTAAGTTTGTCAATACACATTTTATAGTATCTCCATTTACAGGATTTCAAGAGGCAATTGATGCAGGGAATGTTATTATGACAGATGTACCATCTGATATGTCTGACTCCAGGCATAATGTAGTGGTTATTGGGTATCATACAAATGGTGATCTTATATATATGGATCCTGAAGCAGGGCATTGGAAAGAAGCACCAGAATCTTTTTTTGTTGGAGACTATTATTTTAATATTTCTGGAAATAAATAGAAATAGATGAATTGTGACTTTTGTATAGGAACAGGAGAATATATTTATGTAGAATAAATATAGCTTTGTTGGCTAAACTAATGTGTGGTTAAGTTTAAGAGTCTACTTTCATGAAAAATGATATATTGTAATTGCAAGTGTTGATAATCGTTAATGAGTGAAAGTGGATTCTCTACTCCAAATATAGATTAATAGGTAAAAAAGTGTGAACATTAAATTGTTGTGCTATTTGAAATCTAAAAAAATATTTCAGAATTTCTGTGTGTGTTAAATTTAAATTAATAGTAATGAGTAAGAGTTATATATGTATTTTTTTTATGGTTGCATGTTCAATGTGTCTTTGTTTGCAGAATTTGTGTGCTCAGAAACCTGCTCCTACAACAATGGATTTATTGCAAAATAAGTATTGGGTATTTAAAGAATCTCTCAGGATAGGTAGTCTTATGTATAAGCAGTATGAACAAAATGAATGTTGTAATTTTTATTTTTTTAAAAAGGAAGAGTTAAGTCAATGCCGTGATTATTATCTTTCTGATACAATTGTACGCTCCTATCAGGAGGATAGTGTCGGGATGGTGAAGAATGGAAAATATATAGTACAAAAAAGAGAGAATATTGACACAAACGTTTTTGAGATAATGAAATTAACATCCGATTCCCTTGTTATAAAGCTTTGCCTGGACTCTTTACACAAAAGTATTGGCGGGGGGCATCCGGTAGTTTATACGGCTGAGAAGAAAAGATTTATAAATAAAATGAAAAGGAAGGTGAGGGCGAGAAAGTAAAATCCTCTCTGTATTTCGGATTTAAAATGAATAAATAATGAAAAATGGATTCATCTTTTTTGTAATTGCTTGTACGCTGTGTTTTTGCAGCCCAAGTTTGTATGCTCAAAAGAAAGAGTAGTCTACAATGAAAAGTGTGACTCATCGGAATTGGATATGGTAAGTAAATACTAATTTTCCAATCTATTCACTAATGATTTCGGTATTTAGTTCTGCAGCCAGTGCGGTAGCAAATGGAGTCTTTCCTGAAGCGGTAGGACCAAGAATGGTAATTAATTCATAGTCTGGCATAGTTGTATTTTTATAAAATAGACATGTACAAAGATAAGAAAAAGTAATAACTAATCAATTGGAAGGCTGATTAATCGTTTTCGTAAAACGACAGATTTTGCCGTTCTTACTAACTCCTTCGATAACAATATCCTGAGGAACTGTACTGTCTGGCATATAATATTCAATGGTAGCTGTTCCATCAGCATTCAATTGTAGTCCCGGATTCCAGTAGATTGTGGTACGTAGATCGGTTGTAGTGTTCTCTTTCTTCTGTGGGGTGTCATAAGTGGGATGATAAAACTCTACGGACTGGCTATAACCCAATGGAGTGTATGTGATGATACCACGTGCGGGAGGAGGCGGAATCTTTCCAGGATCCTTCATCGTAATGACAATAGCCCCTCCCGCTCCTTGAGAACCGAAATAGCTTGCTCCTGCGTCTCTGATAAGATTCAGCTCCTCTATATCATCAATTTGTATCGCTTCAAGTCTATTATAATCCGATTCAATCAAATCGTCAATAACAAAAAGGGCTGCTTGTGAGTTGTTGCGCAGGTATATTTGACCGTTATTTTGGCTTACTCCCGGTAGTTCAGTTATGGCGGTTAGTAAAGGTAGCCCTCCTTTTTGTGCCAATCGTTCACCTTTGAGTGTGTAATCGGAAATGCCTGAATACAAATTTTGTTGAGTTGATAGATTGCGGTTGGCCGTCACAACAACTTCTTTAAGGTTATATACTCGCATGCCTCCTTCCATATAGTATTTCTCACGGGTATTTATCAGATAGTCATCCATAGATAGATTAGAAGTTTGAGGATAAGGGTGCAGGTTATAAGTTTTAGGCAGTGGTGGGTTATCTACTAATATATCCACTCCGGCGAATCCTCTTTTGGTACGTGCCTGTATGATGAAGGTGGTGCTGTCTCTAAAAGAAGTGTTAACAATGAACTCTCCTTTTTCATTGGTTAGTGTTGTCTTTATAATTTTATTTTGAGGTGCAAGTACATAGATCGGTCCTTTCTTGATATTTTTTCCGAAAAGTCCTTTTATTCGTCCACTGATGGTTTGGCCTGCTTCTATATAATTGTCTATGTGTATAATTGGTTTACGAAATACATTTTCTATCTGATGCCTGCGCCAGCCATGTGTTAACATTATGAGATCCAGATATCGTTGAGTCTTTGCATCTTGTTTCAGGAAATAGTAGCCGGGGTTTTCAATATGCCCTTTCAGGTCGGAAGTCAACAATAAGTTTGATAATATATTGTCAGCCAGTGAGTCTGTTTGTATGTCTTTGTGATTGGTAATGCTGATAGAGAAATTCCCGTTTAGTGGGGCGCCTGCGAAATCTGTAGCCTTTACCAGTAAGGATACTTTCTCTCTTTTGTTATAGACTTCTTTGTTCGTTTTTATTTTCCAGTCGGGTGTCTGCCTGTCTGTAATGAATATCAGGCGTTCACTGATGGCTCTACCCGAGCCATCTACAACCAGACAATGGGTGACTCCTTCTGTTAGCAGACCGTTCTTTATCATACCATAGGGCTTTTCCGTATTAATGGATTGGAATATTACCGGTTTTCCTCGGGTATGTGCCAATAAATATAATTCCTTGGGCCATGCAGCCTGTTCTGACTTTTGAACTTCAAACAGTATGTTTTGCTTATGGTGAACTATCGCGAGGGTGATAGCGTCTGTTTTGACAGCAGGAAGATCAAAACGTTTTGTGATACTGTCAGAAGAGGTAATAAGGGCATGATAAGATTCTCCGGCTATCGGACTCATAGAAAATACGCCCATACCATTGTGTTCTGAGCGTATGATTTCAAGAGTATCTCCCTGGCTATTCATCAGATATCCATTAATTTCTCTGGATAGTCCGTCGGTACCCTGGGCTTTGAAAGCAATATTTTGTCGAAGAACAGTTGATAGCGCACCTCCTTCCGGGAAAAAAGTAACATCAAAGTCTTTTGAGAAAACCGGTAGATGAAAGGTTTTCTCAAAAACATACTGAGGATCATCAAATGTAACTTCAATTCTTCTTTGTCCTTCTTCTTTTATTCCGTTGAGTGGGATATAAATTTGTCCATATTCATTCGTCTTTTTCTTTCCCCGTTTTTCTGCTTTTCCATCTTCAAAGTATTGAAACCTTACCTGTATATTATTATAAGGTTTGTTATTGTTATCTGCAAATCGGATTTTGGCCAGATAATTGTTTTTAGTGTCCGGTTGATATTCAATTGTAGAGAGGATAGTGACATCAATAGAGTTACCTATTTGGAGATTACGGGAATAAAAAAATACCGGATCTTCATTCTGCATCCAGTTAGTGTATCCTCTGATGTAATAATCTCCAGCAGGAAGCGTACTTGGTAAGGTGAAGGCATTTTGAAATCCCAGAGAATCCCGTCTGATTTTCTTTCGTAATATGATGGAGTCAGTGCGATTAATTAATTCTGTGATGATAAAGTTACTTTTAGGATTCTCCAGGTGGCTGGTTGCATTTACTAAATAACCTTTGTACCAAATGTTATCTCCGGCTCCATAGTATGGCTTATCTAAATGCAGATATAATTTTTCCTGATGGGTGCCTTGTAACTGATGAAAGTAAGAAACAACACTATCCAGCTTATTTTGTGCTGAAAGCATCTGGAGAGGAGTAAATAATACCTCCCATAAAAAGATTGTAACAGTATATTTGTGTACTATAGGAAGTATTAGACTTTTCATGATAGTTTCTTGTTTTACTTTGTGTGATCTTTAATGGTGTCCTCGCCAGATGGAGTCTACTTTTTTGCGGATAGTAAACAGGTTAAAAGCAGAGACAATAACAAATAAAAGTATCCCGATGGTAATAGCCGGCCAGAGTGAACCAATTTCCAGTTGTGGGAAGAGTAAGCTAAGTGCAGCTATATAAGAATGACGTAACCAAGCTACAAGGCTGATCGATACAGCAAGTACTACTGTATTCAATCCTAAAGTAAGTACTTGATAAGGACGTGCAACCCGTGCAGGACTGTATCCTATCAGTAACAGATTTTCCAGTTTGGTAGTATTCTTTTGCAACAGAAGAAAGATGCTTAACATCAATATATAGAAAGAAAGTACACTGATAAAGAGCCCCACACCCAATACAATGCCAACAATGAGGCGGAGAAAATAGGTTGTTTTCCCTGCATCAAGTTTGCTATCTTCAGTTTCGTATCCTTTTTGCTGGAAATATTTGGCAATGGAGGCATCCGCAGGATTTCTTACTTCGATGATGAGGCGTGACGGCTGTGCTTCTGCTTCCGGAGCGAAATTTTTATTCGCCCATACCATAAAAGATTCCGGTACCAATATCGTATTCAGTCGGTTGGAGAAACCTACAATGTTTCCTTTGTACTGTTCTACACGTCCGTTTCCACGCATCATGATGTCCATTTGTACAAGGCTCATTACGCCCTCGGAGAGCTTGGGCAGACTACGGCTTTGAGCAAATCCGAAGTTGTACAGATTCAGATAATTGCGTGGAATGATAATGGGGATGGTATGTGTCTCTTCGTCAAAATGCCATTTGTCGAGTTTTACATCTACGTATTCATCGGGCACTGCTTCAAAGAACATATCTGTAGAAAGCCGGATACCGGCTTCTTGCATCCCCAAACCAGCTGACACTTTAAATTGTGAAGGAGTAAATGCACCTACACTTTTAGTAAAAGGCTGTTTCTTCAGATTCTCTATCTCTTGTGGAGAGAAAGTATTGCTTTTTCCGGCAAAAGCCCCAAGGGTACTTATCTTTTTGGTAGCAATGATATAGTCTTTCTTCATGAAACTATCTCCCTCTGTAAACATAGGGATAATATCTTTATAAAACTGTACGCTGAGCAATACAATAACCATACCAAACAGATTGGCAAGAAAGAAACCGGCAAGCTGGCCGATACTGATATGTTGACGAAGAAGTTTCCAGATAAGTTTCATAATCGTATGATCTGTTACAAGCGTAATACTTGGTTATAAGGCAATTCAATCTGTTTTCCGATGGAAGTAACAATAACTCCCGCACCTTGTTTTCCGGCTTCTTCCGTTAGCAGGCTACTCATAATTTGTCCATTATAATCGTCCAGATGGCTGATAGGTTCGTCCAAAAAGATGAAGTCAAAAGGCTGGCATAGTGCACGGATAAAAGCAACACGTTGCTGTTGGCCAAAAGATAATTTTCCTGCCTTTATATTAGCTTTGTCGGCAATACCCATTGCATCAAAAAGAGCAAGAATCTCTTTTTTCTTTTTGTATCCGGTCAGATTATTTTTTAATTGAATATTCTCGAATGCTGTGAGTTCGGAGAAGATGCGTAAATCTTGAAAAAGCATACTCAGTGAATGCTTGCGTAGGTTGACCCACTGCTCTACTGTGTATGCCTTGATATTAGTCTCGTCGAAATTTATAATACCTTGATAATCGCTTCGATAGCCATATATATAACTACATAATGATGATTTTCCGGTACCGGAGGCTGCTTCAATCAGGTACATTTCTCCTTTACGGAATATAATGTTCGTATGCCAGATATCCGATGTGATAGAATTACGGTCAGCAAACACTTGGGGAAGTGTTTGCTGCAGATGAATTGTTTCCATGTTCAGAAAATTACATGCCGGCAAACTTCTTGGCGAAGTTTACAATCTGTTTCAGCGAGTTGGTGTCTTTGTCTTTCAAAACGAGGTCTATTTCACTGACACCGTCGCTTACGTTGCTTATTTCCAGATAACTAATTTGTGATGCCAGGTTATAGTACATTTGGTATTCTTCACCTCCGAAGCCTACCATCATTTTTACAATCGGGAGTTCGAGGATAGCATCCATATTAACAACAAAGAAGAAGTTCTTTCCTTTCATATCCGAAGCATAGGCAACGTCTTTTATAGATTTATCAGTTGCTTTGTCAATGTTTTTATAAAGTAATTCATCATTTGTAGCATACATTTGCTTGTCTTTAAGCCCAAAGAAGATATTCATAGCTCTTGACTTGTACACATATTCATTTTCACCCAATTGAACGATATCTTCGCCTTTTTTCAGATTCAGTGCTTTTTTATTATCATAAAGAGCTTTTAGTGCATTTCCGTTTTTTACATCTGCATAAGCTACGAAAGCAGGATCTTTGCCCATAGTTACATTGATCAGTCCGGCAGATATATCACCGTTGAATGAAGCGAACAGGGCTTTCACTTCTTCTGCTTTGGAAATAGATACTGTGTTACGGAATTCTTCATTTTCCTGCAACAGGTTGTACAACTCTTCTCCATTGGCTCCTACGCTCATAAATGCGATGGTTGATGCAGGGAAATATTTAAGGAAAGTATTATTCAGTTTGATCGTTGCCTTCTCCTGTTTTTTCAACATGGCTTTTGCCTCTTCATTCTCTGTATAGTATTCAAAAAGTAGAGCAATCTTTCCTTTCTCAAAGCTAAGACTACCCAGAGCCATTATATCTTTGGGATCTATTTTTATACCGGTTAAACCCAGATTCAGTTGGCGTGCGTATTCTTTAGGAAGTGCTGCTAAAGATGCAAAGAAATTAATATCACCTTTCTGTTTTTGCATTTTTTGAAAACCAGCATTGTTAGCGATACTTTTTTCAGTGGTTTGTTTCATTAGCTCGCTGATCATCTTCTGAGCATTTTCCATTTGTGATGTACTGCCCGTCTGTACCAGCATAGCTGTTGTTTCATTAAAAGCAAAGATGTCACGTTGTCCCATTCGTGTATAACTATAACCATCTGCTGCTTCTATGGGTTGGCAGATTTGCTCTTTCACCATTATGTCCAGTGAAGTATGCAGTTTATCCTGATCCAGCACTTTGGCTACCAGGGCTGTATATGGAAAACTGGTTGCAGTGAATGCATAAACAGGTGCATCCACATCTATTCCTGATTCTTTAGGGTTATTCAAGACTTTTTCTAACTGTTGGAAAGTTGCCGCAGTAGTTCCACTTTTCAGTGCCTCTATCATCTTTTGTTTGGCTGCTTCATTCTCTTTGTCTTTCAGTCCGGATTTATCAGCCAGTGATTTCAAATGGATAGATGCTACAGCCGAAGCGTCAGCAGGTATAACATTTGTGTATTCCGATTTCTTTGAACAAGCTGCCATGAATACCATCAGTACTACCAGCACTGAAAGTCGGGAAATCATTCTTTTTGCCATAACTATTTGTTTTTTAATTGATGTATTTTTTAGTGATAAGTGATAAGTGAGTAGTGAATAGTGAGTAGTGATAAGTGATTAGTACCATTCGGTATGATAGCGCAGCCCGCTAATCACTAATCACTGCTCACTACTCACTATTCACTACCATTGTTGCTACCAGTGCTGCCGTTTCCGTTCGTAGCCGGGATTTACCTAAGCTTATGGGCTGAAAGCCTTTCTCTATTGCTTTGGTTACTTCCTCTTCGCTGAAATCTCCTTCCGGTCCGATAAGTACCAATGCATCTTCTCCTGGTTTCAGAATATTTTTAAGCAGTGGCTTTTCACCTTTATAACAGTGCGCGATGAATTTTTGACCGGTAAACTCCTGGGTGATGAATTTATCAAAATCTGTCATTTCATTGAGCTTCGGCAAGCGTGCTTTGAGTGATTGCTTGATGGCAGATACTACTATCTTTTCAATGCGTTCCATCTTAATGACTTTTCGTTCCGAAAAGCGGCAATTAAGAAAGGTCAATTCGTCAAAACCTATTTCGGTCGCTTTTTCGGCAAACCATTCGTTACGATCCATATTTTTTGTTGGAGCCATGGCTATGTGTAGATGTCCTGACCATAAAGGTTCTTGTGGAATTGTTTCGAGTATCTTTACCAGGCAACGCTTGTTGGTTGCGGCAGTTATTTCCGCACGGTAAAAATTTCCATTACCATCCGTCAAGGTTATTTCATCTCCGGCATTGAGCCGTAAAACACGGACACAATGTTGTGCTTCTTCTTCCGGAAGTTCAAGGTTCTTCTGTATATCGGGAGTATAGAATACGTGCATATTTAAATTTATTTTCTTCTGTTTATTTCATCACGTAACCGGGCTGCCAGTTCATAGTTCTCTTCTTTGATGGCTTGCTCCAACGCTTGTTCAAGTGAATTCATATTGTCGGAATCATTTGTCTCCTCTTCCTGTTGTTCTGTATCCGGCTGATCAGAATCATCCAGGCGGATATATTCTCTTTCAAGAATAGACTCATAAATAAAAATAGGGCAATCAGAACGTACAGCCAGAGCAATGGCGTCCGAGGTTCGTGAATCGATACGAATAATTTCTTCGTCTTTCTGTAGGTAGATATATGAGTAAAAAACACCTTCTTTTGCCTTATAGATAAGCACCCTGAGCATTTTGGTGCCCAAAACGTTCAGGCATGTATAGAATAAATCGTGCGTCAGGGGACGCGGCGCTTTTACTCCTTTCAGGCAGATGGCAGTGGCTTGCGCTTCGGCCGGACCTATAATGATAGGCAGTTGCCGTTCACCTCCCACTTCCCCCAATACCAGAGCGTAGGCACCTACCTGCGCCTGACTATTGGAGATATTTAATACTTGTAATTCTATCTTTTTATCCATTGTCACTTTTTACTTAATTCCTCTGGCTGGTGTTTGTATTTGAATACCAGAGCAAACAATATTCCGATAACTAATGCATAACCTGCGAAGATGAACCAGATGTCGGGCCATTCACGGCTTACCAACATACCGTCGGCATATACCGAGAAGGCATCCACCACAGCACCACTGGCATATCCTCCGATGATCGCTCCCAATCCGTTGGTCATCATAAAGAATAATCCCTGTGCGCTGGCTCTGATAGCAGGCTTAGCTTCTAATTCAACAAACAAAGAGCCCGAAATGTTGAAGAAATCGAATGCCATTCCGTAGACAATCATCGAAAGTATCAGCATCCATAACCCCGAACCCGGATCGCCCAGACCGAAAAGCCCGAAACGGAATACCCAGGCAAACATACTGATAAGCATTACGCGCTTGATGCCGAAATGTCTGAGGAAAAATGGTATGGCAAGAATAAACAGGGTTTCACTCATTTGTGAAATAGAAAGCAGGATGACAGAGTGTTTTACACCGAACGAATCAGCGAATTCCGGTATCGAAGCAAAACTACCTAAGAAGAGATCTCCGTAACTGTTTGTAATTTGTAATGCAGCTCCTAATAACATAGAGAAGAGGAAGAAGATAACCATTTTCTTGCGTTTGAATAATACCAGAGCATCGAGTCCGAAAGCAGAAAGCAGGCTTTTGTTTTCACTTTTGGCAGGCGGACAAGCGGGCAGAGTAAATGAATATAAGCCTAAAATAAGTGCTGCTGCACCACCCACATAGAGTTGTGCACAAGAGGATTTGAATCCGGTGAGATCTACTGCCCACATGGCACAGATAAAACCGATGGTTCCCCATACACGGATAGGCGGGAAGTCTTTGACAATGTCACATTTATATTGTTCGAGAGAGTTGTAAGATACCGTATTAGCTAATGAGAGCGTAGGCATATATACCAACAGATTGAGCAACATAGCCCAATACATATGGTTATAATCAGTGGCTGTGGAGGCATAGAAAAGGCTGGCAGCTCCCAGAATATGTAGTATCCCATATAATCGTTCAGCATTTACCCATTTGTCGGCTATAATACCAGTCAGCCCTGGCATAATGAGAGAGGCTATACCCATTGTGGCAAAGATTGCACCTATTTGCCCTCCTTCAAAATGTAAGACACCACCCATGTAGCCGCCCAATGAAATTAACCACGATCCCCACACGAAGAACTGCAGGAAGTTCATAATAATTAGTCGATACTTGATACTCATATTATTTTTATTTAGTTACGAGTTACAAGCTACAAGTTATTACGAATTGTAACTTGTTGCTATTTTATAATAGCTGCAAATATAATGTTTTTCGCCGATTGTGTACCAAAAGAGTGGAGAAAAGAGCCCCTTGTATAGGGAAATTTGAGAAGAAAAAGAAGTCTGATTATAATTAGATATGCAATTTGATTTTTTTAGTTGTTTGATTCTCTGTGTTTAATTGTTATAGTTTCATACTCTAAAGATATGCTCTTCTAAAATATTTAGAAATTACTAATTAATTCCCCGATAAGCTTCTGTTGTTCTTTTGTAAATGGTAGCAACTTGCGGAACTTTCTTGATCTTTGAGCATTTTTGTATGCAGTCATTGTTGATATATTAAATTCTAATTTCTTATTATGGCTTTTATCATATAATACAAAGTAGTAATAAATAGCGAAGTATTTGTCGGATTGAATATTATATGTTACTTTATCATGTTTTGTCCATGCAAATAAAGAACTTAACCGCTTGTCTGCCAAATCAAATTTATAGGTGTTTTGAATTCCTTTGCCTTTTTCTCCTTGATATACTTCAAAAAAAGAATCTCCTTCTTTGATAATGAGAAAAAGAGACTGGCCGATAAAATAACCGCCATAAGCATAACCGGTTAAAGTCTTTTCCAAATTATTATCGGTGATAATTTCTTTAATAATTCTCCTACTAGCCTTATATTCATCATAAATATTAATAGTCTGGGCATTAGCTAACCCAAACGACCAGATTGAAACTACTAAATATATCAATAAAGTGTTTAAAAGTAACTTCATATGGTGATTTTATTTAAACCCCGTTATGCTTGCCTCAATGCAAATAGACTCTTACTCTGATTATTTATTTGAATATTCTACATCCTCAAAATGAGTAGGAATATTTATTAATTTGCTAAAATCAACCTTCCACATATCCAATTCGTAAAGTTTGTCATCTTCATCTAAATATAATGAAGCTACGACCAATACTCCATCGGTATCCCTAAATTGGCATTCACTAACTTGCGAACCAAAATGTCGTACTTTATTGAGTGTATCACAAGGAAATAAAGCCAAACTTCCTATTCCTCCGTCTTCTAAAGAGGCCACTAATAAACCATTTTTCCAATCGGGAGAAATAGTTTTAATTGATCGATATACCAATTCTTCTAAAAGAATTTCTTCTTCTATATTTAATTTTCTGATATTATTTAACTTCATGTATTGTGTTTATAATAGATATGTTGTATCCCTTTTTCTACTTGTATTGGAATGAATACTACTTTTGATTTTGACATATTTCTATCAATTTATCACAAATATTTTGCACCTCTTCAAAATGTTTTTGATTGTATTGGTCGTAACTTAAACCCATATAATCAACAAGCATTTTTCCCAGATGATTTATTAGCTTTTGACGGTCTTGAGCATAATGGATAATCATAGGGATATATTCCTTATATTCATCCATAGCCATTTCTTCTCCAACTCCAATAGGGTCCCACTTTGTTAAAATATCATTTATTATGTTTGTAAGTTCATTCATAATATGAGTACTTTGTTACATTTGCTTCTTCTCCTGTATATGTATTACTTATTCCATACCCATTTTTAATAATGTGTGCCGTGTTTGTTAATAGCAATCACAATCATTACCTTTGAACTCAATATTTCCAGTTTGGGTATGATATATTAAAGTCCAAAAAGGGGGATCGTAGAAAGCAGGAATAGGGTCTTTGTAAGAAATTTTTTTTGGGATTTTAGTTTCCAATATAATATCAGGGGGTATTTCGCCACCTAACCAGTAAAAAAAATCGTTACACTCAAAAAAAACTATAGATTTCTTTGCGGGTATATCCCAAAGGCTCAAACAAATAGAATAATTTGTACTATCTTCCATTTCAAAAATTACATGGAAATTTTTCGACTCTCTACTTTTCTCTACTCCACACCCTTCTTTTTCAAATATTACAGCATTTAAATTAGTAATAAAAGTACTGTCAATTTGCAATTCAGGTAATGCGAATGTATGAGTTTTTTGTGTCATATCGGGAGGGGTAAACCTTTCGTTTTTTTGTGCTTGAATTACGGTTACACCTCCAATGAGTAAAAATAACAAAATCTTTTTTTTAACGTCCATATTGACTCCTTATTGAATTAGGTCCAAATTTGATATATGATTTCTTGCCAGGTAGATAAATATTAAATACTGGCCTGCTTAATCCGCCTGCTTGACGATGATTAGTTATTGAACGAGAAAAAGCAACATCTCCCCATGTACCTATTCCTGCTCCGGAATGAACAAAAGAACTAGATGGATATGTTGTATTGCCAGAATGACTATGATTTAATTCTCTAACTGTATATCCGGAGTATAGTTGTCCGGAATATAAATTATTCATTCCATTTTCCCTGTCTATTTTCAAGTCTATTGATCCTCTAAATTATACTTGTCACAAATAAACCTTGCCATATTATTCCAATACAAAATATATGTTCATAACAAAAATATAAAAAATATTTAAGAAACAATCATTATTGTATCATATATTTTGACCATAATTACTTTTTGTTTGCGCGGAAAATCCACTTTGATGTTTCTTAACCAATTAAGGCCGATAGATATGACTGTTAAAAGAAATTCGTTGTATAATGTATCACGTGTAGGTCTATTTTGAACTACATATCCACTTATGTAAGAAAAGTTATTCTTTTGGATTAATATCAGAAACTTGTTTGGACTAAAATTACTTGATATTTGATTGGTAGTTGTTGTATTGTTTTTGTGTATGGTATATAAAAAAAGAAGGCTATCTATCCCAGACAGCCAATCTTTATTAACCTTAAATCTAATACCATGAAAAACACAGTGCAAAGATAAAGGGATTTATGTTATAAAACATAATGATTTGCTATAAAACCGCTATTTATTAACATTGTTTAGCTTTGATGATTCCTTAATTATGCTACATGGTAGATTATTCTACATACAAAACTAATCCTTTGAGATATTCCCCTTCCGGATGGTAGATGTTTACCGGATGATCTGCAGGTTGGGTTAATTGGTGTAAAATGCGAACACTACGCCCTGATGTAGCAGCGGCAGTAAATACAGCCGTACGGAAATTATCTTTTGTCACTACCTGCGAACAAGAGAATGTAAATAAGATACCACCCGGTTTGATTTTCTCAAAAGCTTTGGCGTTCAGTTTACGGTATCCTTGCAGAGCATTGCGCAATGCATCTTTATGTTTGGCAAAAGCAGGAGGATCGAGAATTATCAGATCATACTGATCGCCCATGCGGTCGAGGTATTTGAAAGCATCTTCTGCGTAAGCTTCATGACGTGGATCTCCGGGGAAATTTAATTCTACATTCTTGTTGGTGAGATCTATTGCTTTAGCAGAACTGTCTACCGAATGAACTTGTTTGGCACCACCGCGCATCGCATAAAAAGAGAATCCCCCTGTGTAACAGAACATATTCAGCACAGAACGATCTTTTGAATAACGTTCCAGCAGAGCACGGTTCTCGCGTTGGTCCACAAAAAAACCTGTTTTTTGTCCTTTTAGCCAGTCTACATGGAATTTTAGTCCATATTCACGGGCTATGTTATCACTGCTTCCTCCTTTCAGGAATCCATTTTCCGGGAAAAGATCGGCTTTGAAAGGGAGGGTAGTTTCCGATTTATAATAGATGTTTTCTATTTTACCTTCCATAACCTCAGACAAAGCTTCGGCGATAGCCATGCGGTCAACGTGCATACCGGCAGAATGTGCCTGCATGACAGCTGTTTTAGCATATATATCAATGACCAGGCCAGGCAGATTGTCACCCTCACCATGTACCAGACGATAGGTGTCGTTGGTGGGATTGGTGGCGATACCGATACTACGGCGCATGTCATAAGCTATCTCCAGTTTGCGTTTCCAGAAATCGTGATTGATAGGTTCTTGTTTGAAGGAGAGTACACGTATGGCAATACTACCTATCTGGAAGTGTCCTTCGGCAATGAATTCTTTCTTGGAGGTATATACTTCCACAACTTCACCCTCTTCCGGTTCACCGTCGAAACGGGCGATAGCGCCTGAAAATATCCAGGGATGAAAACGTTTTAGTGATTCTTCTTTACCGGGTTTGAGATATACTTTGTACATGAAAATATAGGGATTTACAATTTACAATTTTACGATTTACAATTTTAGAGAGGGCGGGTTCCCTGTTCGTCTTCTATAGCTACGGGAGTTTCTTCTATTTCAAAGTTGCCGGTATGCTTCAGCTCTTCCAATAAATTATAGATGTGAAGGCATGCCCAGGCATCTGTTGCCGCATATTGTTTTTGGGCATCTGTTAATACATCCGCTTCCCAATTGGAAAGACGTTGTGATTTTGATATTTTTTCTTTAAATAAGATGCCGTATATTTTTTGCAGACTTTTGTCCAATATGCCGAAAGGACGTACATAATCCTGTAATTCCACACAACCCTGTTGGGTGAATGGTGCACGTTTATGCAGCATCATAAAGTCATCACGCAGTGACAAACCAACTTTTATTACTTCCGGATTTTCCAGCAATCCAATCAGTGACGGAGTAAGCCCCGTCATGTTCAGGCGGAATAGGAAACAGCATTCGTTGGAGGATATTTGTAATAGTGCAACTTTATGAGATTGTCCTTTAGTGAAAGACGGACGGGTCTCACTATCAATGCCCAATACGGACTGGGCTTGTAGATATGCCACTGCCTTGTCTGCTTCTTTCTCGCTTTGAATCACGTGTATCGGTCCTTCAAAAACGGCTTTAGGCAATTCTTTTATTTCTTCCTTACTTATTGTTCTTTTTATGATCATTTTCTTCTTCTCTTATTCGTTGTCATGGCAATGACAGCCATGGTCGTGACAATGACAATCGTCATCCTCTCCACAATGGCAATCTTCATCATCGCAGTGGCAATCATCATTCCCAGGTTCATACTCACCTTCTTCAACTTCTTCTTCCTCCTCTGGCTCCTGGTTATACTTCACATCATGGAGTGCCCGCAAAGTATTTACCAGTTTTTGTCCCCATAGAAGTCCAAAGTTTTCCTGGCAGATGGCAAGGGAGTCGTTCATCGTTTCGTTCAGTCCGAGCTGGAATACAAATATAAAGTCCCGGATGTCCTGATAAATATCAGCAAGGTCTTCCGATATATTTTTCTTAATGGGCTGATCACTGTAGGCCATGTCCGGTAGGAAAACTTCAAGATAATCATCCTTTTCGGCCATGATGTCAGCCAGGTTAATACGCAACACTTCGTACATTTCCTCCGTAACATAAGTTTCGGGTGCTTCATCACCTATCACTTCACACTTAGGAAGCATGGATGCTTTGAGATAAAGCAGAGGGAGTATTTTTAGTGTTGTATCAACAAATGTCTTACGCTTCATGTTCTCGGAACGTTCGAGAAAAGCACAGAATTCTGCGGCTACCGTAACGAATTCTATTACATTTTTATCAAATATTACCAGACTTTCTTTTTTCATATCTGCTTGAATTGAAACGCAAAGGTAAGAAAAAGGATTGAAAGAGTGAGAGGATTAGTAAGAGATTCTTTTTGATGGGTAATAACTTTAAAGGCAACAGTTAGGAAGAAAATTGTTTTTTTACTACTTTTGCGCTTTAGTATTATATAAGGTATAAAAGACGCAATATGGCAAAAAAGAAATCAGATAAAGAGGCAGAACCAAAGGTGCCTTCTACTAATAAGTTCATAGCATTTCTCAAAAATGAAACCATCCACTTTGTTCTTGGTTTGGTGTTGGTGATATTTTCCGTTTATTTATTGTTGGCTTTCTCTTCCTTCTTTTTTACGGGAGCAGCAGATCAGAGTATTATTGATAGCGGAAATCCACATGATCTGTCAACCGTGAACAATCATGTGAAGAACTATGCCGGTTCGCGGGGAGCACAATTGGCCAGTTATCTTATAAATGATTGCTTCGGGATTTCGTCATTCTTTATTCTTATCTTCCTGGCTGTGGCAGGATTAAAACTGATGCGCGTGCGGATTGTGCGTTTGTGGAAATGGTTTATTGGATGTGCATTGCTGCTTGTATGGTTTTCTGTATTCTTTGGCTTTGCCTTTATGGATAGCTATCAGGACTCATTCATTTATTTGGGAGGACGTCACGGATATAATGTAGCCAATTGGCTGACTTCACAGGTGGGACAACCTGGTGTTTGGATGATTTTGCTTGTGACGGCGATCTGTTTCCTTATTTATATCAGTGCCCGTACAGTCATATGGTTGCGTAAACTTTTTAGCCTTAGCTTCTTGAAACGTAGTCGTAAAGAGGGAAGAGAAGAGCAGGAAGAAGGTCCTGCAGCAGAACAGGTAAAGCCTGAATTTGCCAATCCGAAACCCCACGAAGTAGAGTTTTCTATGGATCGGACTTTCCGGCAGACACCAGCTCCTAAAGAGGTTAAAACGGAGCCTGAAAAGAAAGAGCCGGAATTTGTTATACCGGCAGAAATCAATGAGGATCCATCGAAAGAGGAGGAGGGAGTGACAATGACTTTTGAACAGACTACCCCCGATCCGGTTCCTGTTGTGAATGAATTGACTGATAAAGAACCTGCTTTTGAAGTTGAGGCTGCTGCTGACGATGATGAAGATTATCAGGGAAAAGAAACTGAACCTTATAATCCGAAACTTGATCTTGAAAATTATCGTTTTCCTGGCATTGAGCTAATGAGGCATTTTGAGAACAATGAGCCTACCATTAATATGGAGGAGCAGAATGCTAATAAGGATAAGATAATCAATACATTGAGAAGTTTTGGTATCGAGATCAGTACGATTAAGGCAACTGTAGGACCTACTGTAACTCTTTATGAAATAACTCCTGAACAGGGAGTACGTATTTCGAAGATCCGTGGACTGGAAGATGATATTGCATTGAGCCTTTCGGCATTGGGAATTCGTATTATTGCTCCGATTCCCGGAAAGGGAACAATCGGTATTGAAGTACCGAACTCTAACCCTAAAATCGTTTCGGGACAAAGTATTATCGGTAGTAAGAAATTTCAGGAGTCTACCTATGATTTGCCGATTGCATTTGGTAAGACAATCACAAATGAAGTGTTTATGGTAGACCTTTGTAAAATGCCGCACGTGTTGGTAGCAGGTGCTACCGGACAAGGTAAATCTGTGGGACTGAATGCAATCATTACTTCTTTGTTGTATAAGAAACATCCGGCAGAACTGAAGTTTGTACTTGTCGATCCGAAGAAAGTAGAGTTTAGTATTTATTCGGTTATAGAGCATCATTTCCTTGCCAAGTTGCCCGATGGAGGCGATGCCATTATTACGGATGTGACGAAGGTTGTGCAGACACTTAATTCTGTCTGTGTGGAGATGGATACCCGTTATGATTTGTTGAAGATGGCGCATGTACGCAATATAAAGGAGTATAACGAGAAATTTGTCAATCGCCGTCTGAACCCTGAAAAGGGACATAAGTTTATGCCTTATATTGTGGTAGTTATTGATGAGTTTGGTGATTTGATAATGACTGCCGGAAAAGAGATAGAATTACCTATTGCCCGTATTGCCCAGCTGGCACGTGCGGTAGGTATCCATATGATTATTGCCACACAGCGTCCTACAACAAACATTATTACAGGTACGATCAAGGCGAACTTCCCGGCGCGTGTTGCTTTCCGCGTTTCGGCAATGATGGATTCGCGTACAATTCTTGACCGTCCGGGAGCCAATCAGCTGATAGGACGCGGAGATATGCTTTTCTTACAGGGAGCAGATCCGGTGCGCGTACAGTGTGCATTTATTGATACGCCGGAGGTGGAGGAGATCACTAAGTTTATTGCAAAACAGCAAGGATATCCGACTGCCTTTTTCTTGCCCGAATATGTGAGTGAAGATGGAGGTAGTGACCTGGGAGATGTGGATATGGGGCGTCTTGATCCGCTGTTTGAAGAAGCAGCCCGGTTGATCGTTATTCACCAGCAGGGTTCTACTTCTCTGATTCAGCGTAAATTCTCTATTGGATATAATCGTGCAGGGCGTATTATGGACCAATTGGAAAAAGCCGGAATCGTTGGCCCAACCCAGGGAAGTAAGGCACGCGACGTTTTGTGTATGGATGAAAATGACCTCGAAATGAGATTGAACAATTTACAATAAACAAGCGTTAATAAGACAAATGAAGAAGTACATTTTTAACATTTTGATAGCTTTACTTACTACTTTGCCTGTACTTGCCCAAAAACAAGCGCAGGCAAAACTTGTGCTTGATAAAACGGCTGCCGCTTTTGAAAAAGCAGGTGGAGTAAAAGCTGATTTTAGTGTACAGGCTTTTAATAAAGGGCATTCTGTAGGAACGGCTACCGGAACCATTGAGCTGAAAGGAGAGAAGTTTTTTCTGAAAACGGCTGAGACGGTTTCATGGTTTGACGGAAAAACGCAGTGGAGTTATCTTACTCAAAATGATGAGGTAAATATTAGTACTCCTACTGAAGCAGAATTACAGGGCTTGAATCCGTATGCATTGCTCTATCTTTATAAGAAAGGGTTTGATTATGAATTAGGGAAAGTGGCAGATTTTCATGGGAAACAGGTGTATGAGGTGATCCTCACTGCAACAGATAAAAAACAGGACTTGTCCCGTATCGTACTTTATGTAGTAAAAAGTACCTATCAGCCTGTTTATATAAAAGTGGAACAACGTGATGGTAGCCGGAGTGAGATAACCATTACCAGATATCAAACAGGCTTGAAACTGTCCGACTCTGTTTTTGTCTTTAATAAACAACAATACCCTACTGCCGAAATCATAGATTTAAGATAAACAGTAGATTTTTTTAATCGTAAATAGTAAATAAGTAAATCGTAAACGTACCTATGTGATGAAGATAAAATAATAGTCATGACCATAGGGAATAAATAATAAAATAGAATGGTGGAAACAGAAAAAGTAAGATGCCTGATTATTGGTTCAGGTCCTGCCGGGTATACGGCAGCGATATATGCGGGGCGTGCAAACTTATCCCCCGTGCTTTATGAAGGAATACAACCTGGTGGACAGTTGACAACCACCACAGATGTGGAGAACTTTCCCGGATATCCGCAAGGTATCAGTGGTCCGCAACTGATGGAAGATTTGCGCACGCAAGCCGAACGCTTCGGTGCAGATATCCGTTTCGGTATTGCTACTGCTTCGGATTTGAGCAAGGCACCCTATAAAATTACCATTGACGGAGAGAAGGAGATTGAGGCGGAAACATTGATTATAGCAACCGGTGCTACGGCAAAATATCTGGGTCTGGAAGATGAAAAGAAATATGCCGGAATGGGTGTAAGCGCTTGTGCTACTTGCGACGGGTTCTTTTATCGTAAGAAAGTGGTGGCTGTTGTTGGTGGGGGTGATACGGCTTGTGAAGAAGCTGTTTACCTTGCCGGATTGGCTTCAAAAGTATACCTTATTGTTCGTAAACCTTATCTGCGTGCATCAAAAATCATGCAGGAGCGTGTGTTGAACCATGATAAGATAGAGGTGTTATTTGAACATAATGCTGTTGGCCTGTTCGGTGAGAATGGGGTAGAAGGTGTAAGCCTTGTAAAGCGTTGGGGTGAACCGGATGAAGAACGTTATACATTGTCCATAGATGGATTTTTCCTGGCTATCGGTCATAAGCCGAATTCTGATATCTTCAAACCCTATCTTGAAACGGATGAAGTAGGCTATATCATTACGGAGGGGGATACTCCCCGTACAAAGGTACCGGGGGTTTTTGCTGCCGGTGATGTTGCCGATCCGCATTACCGTCAGGCAATTACTGCTGCAGGAAGTGGTTGTAAAGCCGCTATTGAGGCAGAGCGTTATTTGTCTGAAAAAGGACTTTAATAATAAATCCATCATGTATAAAAAAAGCGGATTGTACTGTTACAGTGCAATCCGTTTTTTATTGATAACCAGAGTCAAAAAATGAATGTAAGTTTTCCCACAATGTAAAAATGTACATTCTTGTATGGTAAAGGTGTACATTCTTGTTATATAAGAATGTACATTCCTGTCATACAAAAGTGTACATTCTTATAACTTCTGATTATCAGTTGGTTATGTCGCTTTTCTTCTTAATAAATCTCTATTTCGTCAAGATACAGATTTGCCTGTATGATGTCTTCCGGAGTGTCTTTTCTGCAATCAATACCGTTACGTAAGGTACCTCCATTTTGGATTTTTACTTTTACATAAGTGGCTTCAACAGGATCGAAGGAGATAGAATCAGTATACGCTTTTCTTCCTTTATCCGGAAATTGACGAGTAAATGTCTCTTCTGCAACTTGCCGGTATTCTTTACCATCGGCTGAGATTTCTACCGTAGCAGCACCTGCCGGTAAAATGCGATAGGCCGGGTTAAATAATGAACCAAATACTACCTGACTGATTTGAGTCGGTTTATCGAGTTGTACAATGAATTCTACTTCTTTACGTTTTTCATTCATGGAGAAATTTGTCCATGGAGTATAAGATGCGTTATTTCCACGCTTGCCATTTGTTAGTCCGAAGGTGGTTTTGTCTGCACCGAATAAATCGTTTTCTCCGAAAATATCTCCCTTCATCCATCCTAAAGCAGGATTCACTACAAAGCTTTTTCCGCTAATCAGATTACCATAAAGAGGCTTGTGGCGGATTTTACCCAGCATTTTACCATTTTTGAATGCAGCAGCTTTCAGGTTTATATTTCCTTGAAGTGCGAAAGGGGCTGTGTAAAGCGTTGATTTAATATTCGGTTCACTTCCGTCTGTGGTGTATCGGATTTCAGCATCCGGGTAATAACATTCCAATATCACGTTTAATGTATCGTTATCTACGTGTGTATTGACATTTACATCAAAAAAGTTACGGCACGCTTTGACGTTCAGCATGTCCAGGCGCTCAAACTCTTCAGCCATACGCTTACAGAAATTTTTCCAGTCTTTGTTCTGGTCCAGTGTCCATCCTGTTTCTGAAATAGCTACTGCTTTGGGGAATATCTGATAATCGCGACGATCATTATTTTGCATATATTCTGTCCAGGCATTTCCCTGTACGCCAATAATATGCTTCTTTACCAGTTCATCGGCATCATCTGCCACTGGGTTGTAAGTATAGGTCATTTTCAGCGTGACATATCCGCCGATAGTAACCGGTGCAGTTTCCGGGTCTTCCTGATAATAATCTACGTACATATAAGGACTGGGAGTCATGATGGCATTGTGTCCCAGTTTAGCGGCATTCATACCTCCGTCTACACCTCTCCATGACATGACAGTGGCATTAGGTGCCAATCCTCCTTCGAGAATTTCATCCCAACCAATGATATTACGTCCTTTGCTATTGATATATTTTTCCATACGCGTGACGAAATAGCTTTGCAGCTTTTCTTCTTTTGTATGTAGTTTGCCATCCGCGGGGTTAGGAGTTGTATCATCTTTCAATCCCAACTTTTGGATAAGTCCCTGGCAGTGCGCACAGTTTTTCCATGCTGTCTTAGGGCATTCATCACCTCCTACATGTATGTATGCACTCGGAAATAGCTCAATAACTTCGTCAAGGACTCCTTCCAGAAACTTGAAGGTTTCTTCTTTCGGACAGTATACCTGGTCAAATATTCCCCATGTTCCGGTTACATCGTAAGTGGTGTCGGGTGTGCACGAAAGCTCAGGATAAGAGGCAATGGCGGCAATGGCATGTCCCGGCATCTCAATTTCAGGAATAACCGTAATGTATTTGCTGGCTGCATAAGCCACTACGTCTTTAATTTGTTCCTGAGTGTAATAACCTCCAACTTCTTTTCCATCAAATATTTGCGGATAGTTGGTAAAGTAATAATCTATAAGTGTCTCTTTCCGCTTAGAACCGATTTCCATCAGCTTGGGGAATTTTTTTATTTCAATTCTCCACCCCTGGTCGTCTGTCAGGTGCCAGTGAAAAGTGTTCATTTTGTGCATGGCAAGCATATCAATGAACTTGTATACGTATTCTATGGGAGAGAAGTTACGGCAAACATCGAGCATCATTCCACGATATGCAAAACGGGGAGCATCTTCTATTTCTACAGCAGGTATTGACCAGTCAGCGCGTTTATTGTGCTCTTTTCCATAAACAGCCGGAGGTAGAAGCTGGTAGAGTGTTTGTACACCGTAGAAGAAACCGTTGGGTTGTGATGCGGTAATTGTAATGTAAGTTGGAGTGACAGATAATTTATACCCTTCCTGAGGCATGCCTTCTTGTGTTATAAAAGTAATGGAAGGATTACCGGCGTGCTCCTTGTCCGTCCGTTCTAGCGACAATCCGGAGGTTGTTGCCAAGCGGCCGATGAGACTGTCTGCAATGTTTTGTACCTCCGGTGTACAACCGGCTGTAATAACTTTGACTTTTTTGTTTAACTCAAAACGTCCTTGTTGGGGCGTCATTTGGTTAGGCAACGGAACGAGATTGTACTCGTTCACTGTTTCTTTTGAATCTTTACATCCGGGGGTGATGAATAGCAGAGACAAAAGAAAGAAGGAAATTCCTTTTTTCATGGTACGAAATGTGTGTTAAGTTATATAATTGAGATAAAAAAATTATCCAATTTTGCTGATCTTCTTCAGCTTTTCTTCATCTATTATTTTTATTTTTCTTCCGTCAATGGTGATAAGGCGCTCGGTTGCAAAGTTTGATAACGTACGGATGGCATTAGAAGTGGTCATATTAGAAAGATTGGCTAAGTCTTCGCGAGACAGATAGATACTTAGGGTAGAACCATCTTCTTCAAGTCCATAGCTTTCTTTAAGGAATATGAGAGACTCCGCCAATCGCCCGCGAATGTGTTTTTGTGTCAGATTGACAGTTCGTTCATCTGCAATGCCAAGGTCAATGGACAATTGGCGAATGAAGAACATGGCAAGATCATTGTTTTGGGTTACCAACGTCATAATAGCACTCATAGGTATCAGTCCAATAAGGGACGGTTCGAAAGCTGCTGCAGCTGTAACAAAATCTTCTTTGGCAAAGAAAGCACGGTATGCAAAATATTCGGTGGGTTTGATCATACGTATGATCTGGCTGCGGCCTCCGACTCCTTCTTTGAATATTTTTACTTTTCCACTGAGGAGGCACATTAAATGTGTAGGTGTTTCACCTTCACAGTAGATGACTTCGTTCTTTTTGTAATTTTGTAGAGTAAAATTGTTCGCCAGGAACTCTCTTTGTTCATTGTTCAAGGGAGCCCACATATCGGATAATTTATCCGAGATATCTATGTCTGACAAGTTTATCTTTACCATGAGTGCTGCAAAACTGTGTTATAAAGCACAAATGTAGAAAGAAAAAATGAGAAAAAGAATAAAAGATAAAAATAATGTGCTAATATAATAATATGTCAATTTGCCAATATGCCAATTGCTCTTTAGTATGATAGTGCAGTTTATTAGCATATTGGCGAATTAACACATTATTATTTATTTCGTGAACAGCAATTCCCGGTATTTAGGTAATGGCCATATTTCGTCATCAATTTCCATTTCCAGATGGTCGATGTGATCACGGATACTTTCCAGATAGGGGCGTACGGTTTCTTCATAAGCGAAAGCCTTCTCCTGAAAGTTTTCTTTGTGATTGGCCACTTTACGGGCTTCAGTCATATCTTTAACCAAAACTTTGATTGCAGTAACCCGGCGGGAAATTTCTTTGATCAGTTCTTTCCGGTCGGCACTCATTACTTCGTACTCTTCGGGAGAGAATATTTCTTTCATACCCAGTAAGTTTTCTAACAAACGATTCTGGTAACTTACGGCGATAGGTACAATATGGTTTATTGCGAGATCTCCTAATACACGACTTTCTATTTGTACTTTCATCGTGTATTTTTCTAATTCCACTTCAAGACGGCAGGCAAGTTCTGTTTCGTTAAAAATGCGTTCGCCTATCAATACGGATTTAGATTGATTGTCTACGTAGTGCATCAATGCTTCCGGAACGTGGCAGATATTGGTTAATCCGCGGCGGGCGGCTTCTTGTTTCCATTCTTCCGAATAACCGTCACCTTCAAAACGGATGGGTTCTGAAGCAATGATTGTTTCTTTTAGCAGGCGGAAGATTGCTTCGTCTTTACCGATACCTTCTTCCATTAACTTTTCAACAGAAGCACGAAATTCGTTAAGCTGGTTAGCCATAGCTGCATTGATAGCAATCATGGCAGCAGCACAGTTGGAAGATGATCCGGCAGCACGGAACTCAAAGCGGTTTCCGGTGAAAGCAAATGGAGATGTGCGGTTTCTGTCAGTAGTATCCAGTAAAATTTCGGGGATGCGTCCGATACCGAGTTTAAGCGTTGTTTTTTCTTCCGGTGTCATTTTGCTACTCCCCACCTGGCGCACGATTTCGTCTAATGTAGAGGAGAGTTGTCTGCCTAAGAAGATGGATAATATGGCAGGTGGGGCTTCATTGGCTCCCAATCGGTGACTGTTACCGGCACTCATAATAGAGGCACGCAGCAAGTCCTGGTTTTTGTAAACCATCATTAATACGTTGACCAGGAAGGTAAGGAAAAGCATATTGCCTTTCGGATTCTTGCCCGGAGCAAAAAGATTGATACCGGTATCTGTACAGAGTGACCAGTTGTTATGTTTGCCCGAACCATTGACACCGCTATACGGTTTCTCATGTAGCAATACTGCAAAGTGATGTTTACGGGCAATGCGCTTCATCAGGTCCATGACCAATTGATTGTGGTCATTGGCCAGGTTGGCATTCTCAAAGATGGGAGCAAGCTCAAACTGGTTAGGGGCAACCTCGTTGTGCCGGGTTTTTGCAGGTATGCCCAGTTTATGGCATTCTATCTCCAACTCTTTCATGAAAGCGGTAACACGGGGGGGGATAGAACCAAAATAATGATCTTCCAATTGCTGGTCTTTAGCCGATGAATGTCCCATTAAAGTCCGTCCTGTCAGGCATAAGTCGGGACGGGCATTATATAAAGAGGAGTCAACAAGGAAATATTCCTGTTCCCAACCCAGGTTAGTAAATACACGGGTTATATTTTTGTCGAATAGCTGGCAAACTTCTGTTGCGGCTTTATCTACTGCTGCGAGTGCTTTGAGCAGTGGAGTCTTATAATCCAATGCTTCACCTGTATATGAGATGAAAATAGTGGGAATACAGAGAGTAGTATCTACTACAAAAGCTGGAGAAGAAACGTCCCAGGCTGTATATCCGCGCGCCTCAAATGTATTACGTATTCCTCCGTTAGGAAAAGAAGAGGCATCAGGTTCTTGCTGAATAAGCAACTTGCCGGAAAAACGTTCTATGACTCCGCCATCTTCACTGAATTCGATGAAGCCGTCATGTTTTTCGGCTGTACCATCAGTCAGTGGCTGAAACCAATGGGTGTAGTGAGTCACATTCAGTGATTTTGCCCAACTTTTCATACCATTAGCGATAAGGTCAGCCATTTCGCGATTGATGGGAGTACCTTTTTCAATGGCATCCATTACAGCTTTGTAGGCTTCTTTAGGAAGATATTCCTGCATCTTCTTACGGTCGAATACGTGGGAGCCATAATAATCGGACAATTTGTTGGAAGGAGGAGTAATTTCCAAAGGACATCTGCTGGAAAGTTCCTGTAAAGCTAGAAATCTCATTTTTGACATAATAGTGTCTCTTTTATCAGTTGTTGGGCACAAAATTATATGTTTTTTCTGAAAGTACCCCTATCTTTTAGGGGGTAATTTTGGAAATACTGCTATTTTTTCAGAAGACACCCCTGTCTGAAGAGACTGTTTTTTTATATATCTATATGTTACCGCGCATTGTATCTTTTTAAATTGATTCATTATTCTATAACTTTCTTATTAATAGAATATAGTGTTTGTAATAAATTATAAATATAAAATGGGTAGAAGATAAATGAAAAATAGAGTTTTAGAAAATGAAAAAGTAATACAATGTGTGCGTTTTGTAACTGGTTGTATATCAGTTTGTTAAATTGTATGTTTTTTTGTCTACGAGAAACGGGTCGATCCTCTACCATTATCTTTGCCATGGAAAACATAGTTCTTTATGAACGTTAATAAGAATAAATTTCTTAATATTGTCTCGTAAACAAGAAAGCCTCCATATG
>NZ_CATJGZ010000123.1:0-78759 GCF_949740115.1 Bacteroides sp. 41_26 | reverse complement strand
CCTAACCTTGGCAAGGTTATGCTCTACCAACTGAGCTATTTCCGCATATCTTTAATATTTGTGAAGAGAAGGAGACTCGAACTCCCACGACATAATTGTCACTACCCCCTCAAAGTAGCGCGTCTACCAATTCCGCCACCTCTCCAAATTTATTAAAGTACTTGAACTTATCCATTTCTTTGTGCCCAGAACAGGACTCGAACCTGCATGCCTCTCGACACACGCACCTGAAACGTGCGCGTCTACCAATTCCGCCACCTGGGCAAAGAATGAACTTCCAATATTTCAAAGATGAGCGGAAAACGAGACTCGAACTCGCGACCCTAACCTTGGCAAGGTTATGCTCTACCAACTGAGCTATTTCCGCAATTTTCGTTTGCGGTTGCAAAGGTAGACATTTTCTCTAAACATGCAAACATTCTGCTTGTTTTTTTCGTAAGAAAATAGTCACTTTGCTATACCCGCAAAAAGATTAGTTTGATTATCAACTCATTCGGTCACGATAATCTTCATAAGAGAACTGTTTATATATTTCAGCTGTCCCTCCTTCAGTCCACAAAGCAATAGAAGGGTGATGAATTCCATTAAACATATTTGTTTTCACCATTGTATAATGTATCATGTCTTCAAACACAATCCGTTCACCAATCCGAAGTTCATGATCAAAACTCCAAAGTCCCATATAATCGCCACTCAGACAGGAATTCCCCCCAAGACGATAAACAAATGTACCATTGTCTCCCATTTCGGCTCCACGCACAGCAGGCTGGTAAGGCATTTCAAGGCAATCGGGCATATGACAGGTAAAGCTGACATTGAGAATGGCGGTTTTAATACCACGGCTCTCCACTATATCAACAATCTCAGAAGTCAACACCCCGGTTTGCCAGGTGAATGCCGAACCAGGTTCAAGAATGATCCGAAGATGAGGATAACGGGATTTTAAGCCCTGAAGCAAATGAATGAGATGCTCTGTATCATACCCTTTACGAGTCATCAAATGTCCGCCTCCCAGGTTCAACCACTTTATCTGTGAAAACCAATGGGAGAACTTCTCTTCAATGTGCTGTAAAGTATGTTCCAGTTCAAAAGACGACGACTCGCAATGACAATGACAATGAAAACCCTCAATACCCTGCGGAAGAACTTCGGGCAACAAATCGGCTGTAATACCAAAACGGGTACCAGGAGCACAAGGATTATAAAGTTCAGTTTCCACTTCGGAATATTCGGGATTGATACGAATACCACAGGAGATGTCACTCCCTTCTGCTAAAACCATTGGATAGAATCGTTGAAACTGTGCCAGTGAATTAAACGTGATATGACTGCTGCAACGCATGATTTCCGGAAAATCCTGTTCGGTGTAAGCAGGTGAATAAGTATGTGCTTTGCTACCAAACTCTTCGAGCGCCAGACGGGCTTCGTAAACAGAACTTGCCGTAGAGTGTGCGATATACTCACGGAATATGGGAAATGAACGCCACATGGCAAATGACTTAAAAGCAAGGATAATTTCCACCCCTGCCTTGTCGGCAACCTGCTTTATCAGACTCAGATTCTTTCTCAACAGTTCTTCTTCCATGATATAGCAAGGAGAAGGAAATTGGGTAAAGTCTATCATTTCAGAATATAGAATTTAGTAGTTAGTAGATAGTAAGTATAGAATAATGATGCAAAAATACGGAATGTTTTCTAATATTTTCTACCTTTACGAAATGATTTGATTCTTCACTAAAAATTAAGAAAACGTTATGGACAGAGATTTAAAGAAAGTAGTGATTCTCCTGGCGCATCCCAACATGAAAGAGTCACAGGCAAACAAGGTATTAGTGGATGCCGTAAAGGATATTGAAGAAGTAGCAGTTTACAATCTGTATGAGTTACAAACTTTCAATGTAGACGAATGGAGCAAAATTATTTCACATGCAGCCGCTATTATCTATCAGTTCCCGTTCTACTGGATGTCTGCCCCCTCACTACTAAAGAAGTGGCAAGATGAAGTGTTCACGTATTTGGCCAAAACACCGGCTGTGGCAGGTAAACCACTCATGGTAGTAACCACCACAGGCTCAGAATTCGACGCATATCGCAGTGGAGGAAGAAATCGTTTTACGATAGACGAATTGTTAAGACCTTATCAGGTAGGAGCTATCCACGCCGGAATGGTATGGAAAACACCTATTATTGCATATGGCATGGGAACAAATGATGCTGCCAAAAACATAGCGGAAGGAGCAAATCTATACAAACAAACAGTAGAAGCTCTGATAGGAACAGGAAATGCCGGTAATAGCTGGTGATGAATAATGTGCCAATGTGTTAATATGCCAATGTGCCAATTGGCTGCGCTGTGTTACCGAAAGGCATTGGCATATTGGTATATTAACACATTGACACATTATTAATTAAAAGTACGTACTTTATTAGTATAAACTATGCATTTTAAGTGTGACTTAAAATGCATATTAAGTCATACTTAAATACGTACTTTTATAAGTAAAAGAATCTACTTCCCGATATCATCTTATTCTCTTCTGTGTTGGCAAAGAAAACTCTTGCCAATCACACTCCGCATTATCTCCGGCAGCCACGGTTACACGCAGTACCACTTCTCCATTTTTCAGTTTCTCTCCGGCCGATACCGTAGCAGTATAACGTATGCCTTCGCCCGGAGCAATCTGTTCTACCAAAACAGAGGGAGAAATAAATATATGTTTCATTCCGGTAACCTCTTCCACCGCAGGTACGACATCATAAACAGGAGTACGCCCTTCATTGACTATCTCAAAAATAACCTTGCTATTTTCACCGGCATCAATCACATGATTACGATTGTCATCAATAAAACGTATGTTCCGTATCTTCAAATTAGCTACCGCTACCGGACGTTGAGATACAGACTTCTTTCTTTCAATCACCTCCACATACTCATCTTCCTTCTGACGAGGCGTAGATACTGCATTTCCAATAGCCGCACCGGCAACCGTTCCTACAATCGTACCAATAGCAGAGCCACGATATCCGCCTCTCCATCCATGATTATTTTCACCGATAAGACCACCTATCGCACTACCTACCGAACCGCCAATAGAGGCTCCTGCCATAACAGCCCCAGGATTACCGGACATACGTCCGGTAGCACAACCGCTTAACAGAAAAGCGGGTAAAATCATCCAAGCAATTAATCGTTTCATAACTCACTCTTTTTGTGGTGCTTCCCGCACAGAACATACGGCAAGCGGTTATTGTAATCATCCTATTACTTTAAAACGTGCAAAGCGCAGTAATAGTTGCTTTTCACCTGCATTTTTAAAGCGAATCGTTGCTTTTGCATTGTCTCCTGCTCCTTCTACCTTTACTACCTCTCCCAGGCCGAAACGCTCGTGTTCTATCACCTGTCCTGCCTGTATTCCCGCTATAGAAGCTGAAGAAGCAGACGACGGAATACTATTGCCACTTACCGCACTAACCTTTTTCAGATTTCTTGGCACAGTGGGAGCTATAACTTGTACTTTCGGCCGCTCACGGTCTGAAGTATTTGTACCGAAAGGAACACGTGAAGGAGAAACAGAACGGGCAAAACCTCCTTCAATCTCTCTGCGAAAACGTCCGGCACCTTCATCTACCGAACGGCCGACTCCATCCTCATGCGGTAACTGCAAATAATGAACATCAATATCACGCAGGAAGCGACTGGGACTTCCAAACTCCATCTTTCCATAACGAAAACGGGTTTTAGCGAAAGAGATGAAACAATGTTCCTCGGCACGGGTAATAGCTACATAGAATAAACGGCGCTCTTCTTCCAATGCCCGTGGAGAATCTCCTACCATACCACTTGGAAACAGATTCTCTTCCAATCCCACAACAAATACATTTTTAAACTCCAATCCCTTTGCCGAATGAACCGTCATTAAAGTTACTTTTTCTCCGTCATCGGCTTTATCTGAATCCTGGTCAGTAAGCAAGGCTATTTCCGAAAGAAAATCAGTCAGAGAAATGTTGGGATTTCCCTCTTCCTGCCGCAAAGCGCAGAAATCATTCATACCATTTACCAACTCTTCGATATTTTCCTTACGGCTCAAATTCTCCGGTGAAGTATCCTGGCAAACATCATTGATGATACCGGACTGACGAATGATGTCCGTTCCTATCTCATAGGCATTCTTTTCGGACAGATCGGTTATAAAGCCCTCTATCAGTTCCCGAAAACCTTGCAGTTTTGTATACGTGCCTTTATTAATTGTCAGTCCGTAACTCAACGGTTCACAGAGCACTGCCCAAAGGCTGACCCCATTATCAGTAGCTGCGGATATGATCTTCCCCACCGTAGTATCACCAATACCACGGGCAGGATAATTAATAATACGTTTGAATGCTTCTTCATCACTCGGATTCACCACCAACCGGAAGTAAGCAGTTACATCCTTAATTTCTTTCCGTTGGTAGAATGAAAGTCCGCCATAAATTTTGTAAGGCATACTGCGCTTCCGTAGTGCTTCTTCGAAAACACGGCTCTGTGCATTTGTACGATACAGAATAGCAAATTCAGAATATCCATAAGCGTGTTCACGCCGTAGTTCCGCTATTTTATTGACTACAATATCCCCTTCCTCTACATCGCTATAAGCCTGAAATACACCAATGGCTTCTCCTTTCTCTTTTTCGGAAAAGACCTCTTTGGGTATCTGCCGCTCATTCTTTGCAATCAGACTGTTGGCCGCACAAACAATGGTTTGCGTAGAACGATAGTTTTGCTCCAGCTTAAAAACTTTCGTATTAGGATAAATCTTGGTGAAATAGAGAATGTTATCAATATCTGCTCCCCGGAAAGAGTATATACTTTGAGCATCGTCTCCAACCACACAAACCCGCTGATTCTCTTTTGTCAATTGGAGTACAATACTGTGTTGTGCATAGTTAGTATCCTGATACTCATCTACCAGCACATAGCGGAATTGCTCACTATAACGCGCCCGTACCTCAGGAAAATCACGAAAGAGAATATAAGTATATACCAGTAAATCATCAAAATCCATAGCTCCCGCCTGGCGGCAACGCTCCCAATAGCGACGATATATATCACGAATGGCAGGCATTTTAGCTGCCTGATCTTCAGTGTATGCCTCTTTGTTTGCAGCATAATCGGAAGGCAGCACGAGATGATTTTTAGCTTTGGAAATGCGTCCCTGTACCACACCGGGCTTATAGGTTTTATCATCTAATCCCATTTCTTTAATGATAGAACGCAAAAGGCTCTTGCTATCGGCCGAGTCATAAATGGTAAATTGCGAAGTAAACCCTATGGACTGTGCTTCGGCACGGAGAATACGTGAAAAGACAGAATGAAATGTACCCATCCAAAGATAACGGGCGCGCTGCTCACCCACCTGACGGGCAATGCGTTCTTTCATTTCCCGGGCCGCCTTGTTAGTAAAAGTGAGTGCAAGGATATTCCAGGGATTATAATCGTTTTCGAGTAAATAAGCTATTTTATAAGTTAGCACACGGGTTTTCCCGGAACCAGCACCGGCTATAACAAGTGATGGTCCGTCATTATAAAGTACCGCAGCACGCTGGCTTTCGTTCAATTCTTCGATATAGTTTCTTTCCATAGCGGCAAAATTATAACATTCATTTGACAATATATGTAATTTTATATACTTTTGTGACTTAACATCAAATAAAACAGGTATGATAAAAAAGAGTATCTCTTTAGTTGTCATTCTTCTCATAAATATGACAACAGGAGCCTTACAAGTCATGGCACAGAAACAAGACCGTGTGGGGAAGCTCCTAAAACTCCTAAGTGAAAATGAAACCGAGAAATTTCAAAAAGGCCGCGAGAAGCTGGATGAGAAAACAATCCAGGCATTTGCAGCCGAAGTAGAACTAATGGACATCATGTGCCGCCTGTGGACCCAACCGGACAATAAAAGTGCCGCCGACTACTACCCTACCTACGCTAAAGCCGTCAAAGGAAGCTTGCCCGCTATTTGTAATGAAAACGAAATAGATTTTGCTCCTTTGCGGGAACGTACCAACAAGGTGATAACCGAGTATTGAATACAACACAAGACAAACTGACATTGAGCAAACAATTAATAGAAGGAGCTAAAAGCGGCAAATACCCCATTTCACAGGCACAGATGGATCTCTTCTACATAACAAGAGAAGATGCATTAATGGAAGACTGTGAAGAGAAAAATAACGCCGGCAAATATGAGAATTACTTCAATGAATTTCCGAAAGGCAAATATCTGGTAAAACTCATGAATGAATACAACCAACTCTTATACGACAATGTGAAACGGGCACCCGCTCATGCCAATTTCAAGAACTTTTTCGATAATACAACTTTGAACCGTTATTTCAACGGAATGTCCGGCCGTAAATACACTCCGGAGGTACGTGATTTATATGATGATTATCTCTTTTCCATGATACAACAAGCGGGAGCACCGGTATCTAAGAAACAATGCATCAGTGATTATGAGAACGCATCTTATCTGGAAGAAGGCCAGCGCAAATATACCTCTGAACTGGAATACATAAAAGACAGTGTGGACTATGAACTGATGAAACCGGAAGTGAATAGCAACAGTAAACTGGGATTAGTTCGAGATTTTCTGACTACACATAAATACAGAGAGTTTCGCGACAAAGCACAGGACTTGTGCAAGCAGTTCGAAGATTCGGTGATATGGATTACTCCTGCCTCGATCAAATATTACAAAAAAGGAATACTGACGAAAACAGAAGAAAAGCAAAATAATAAAAATACCACAGAGGTATATACTTATCTGAAAAACGGAAAGCCGGCGGGTATAGACATTACTACCGGTAACCTGCAATTCCATACCTCTTTTTTTTACGATGCACAGGATAGATGTATACAGGAAATACAGATAAATAGCAAAACAAAAAAAGAAATATATAAGAGGACAAGAACATTTGATACTGATGGAACAATCCAGAGTGATTCACTGAAATATACCGATGGCAGACTGGTATTGAGCAGCTACAATCATCAGGGAAAACTAATAGAAGAAAAGGAGTACAATAAAGATGTTATGCTCTCGTCCACAGTGCATCAATATGACAGCAAAGGAAATGAAATAAGGTCACAATATGTATTGCCGCTCCCTAAAAATCCGCTACCGACACAAATCAGTTCACAGACAGATGTATATGAATATGATAAATACGGTTATCTGGCAAAAATCATTTCTACACAAATACTGGTAAACAACGAAAAAAGAGTCTGCTCACAGTATTTCGCGTATGATGAATTTGGGAACCAGATAGATAGCAACATGTATTATGAATACGATCAGGCCGGACGATGGATACGGAAAACAGCAAAGGGAAATCCGGAGATAACGGAACAAATAATAATTAAATAGAACAAACAGATAGATTTTTGATTGTCTCTATAAACATTTATGGGTTTTCGTATGTTAATAGTGTATAGTTAATAACCAAACATTATGAATACATTATTAATGTCTTTAATATTTATAACCATGACTTACGAGATGCCTAAACTTCCGTACGCTAATAATGCGCTGGAACCTGTAATCAGTCAGCAAACTATAGATTTTCATTATGGTAAACATCTGCAAACCTACGTAAATAATCTCAATAGCCTTGTTCCGGGAACCGAGTTCGAAGGTAAGACCGTAGAAGAGATCGTAGCAAAAGCGCCGGATGGTGCCATTTTCAATAATGCCGGACAGGTACTGAATCATACACTCTACTTTTTACAATTTGCAGGAAAGCCTTCAAAGAAAGAACCTTCCGGTAAATTGGCAGAAGCCATCAAACGTGACTTTGGTAGCTTTGAAAACTTTAAGAAAGAATTCAATGCAGCTGCAGTTGGATTGTTCGGTTCAGGTTGGGCCTGGTTGTCAGTAGACAAAAATGGCAAACTGCACATCACTAAAGAAGCCAACGGAAGCAACCCGGTACGTGCCGGACTGAAACCGATTTTAGGCTTTGACGTGTGGGAACATTCCTACTATCTGGATTATCAGAACCGTCGTGCAGATCATGTAAATGCCCTTTGGGACATTATCGATTGGGAAGTAGTTGACAAACGAATGTAATAAACCCCTCAACATTGTAAAAAAGACTATCACTCAAAATTGAGTGATAGTCTTTTTTTTAGGTTCATCCAACAAACGCGGAGTTATCAAAAAAGTAACTACAAGTTTTTTTAAAAGAAGAGATGTGAGATGGGATACGAGTATTCACCTTTATATAACCCACTGATTTTCAAGAAATATAATCCTATTATATAAAGACAAACAAGAGTGTACACTTATCCGAATGTTAATTGTACACTTTTGCCATCCTATATTGTACACTTTTGATATACTAAAGTGTACAATATAGGATAGCATATCCAAAGCGTTAAAAATGGCATTAACAATATTAACAAACTACGTATTTGCCGGATGAACATTTTCTATACATCCATCAAAAAATAATCCTCTGTTTTGCCGTTTTTCTGCATCTTTTTCATTTACTTTGCCCCTGTAAAAACAAAGGGGTGCCCTATAAGGGGCTGAGATTATACCCTGGAACCTGATGCAGTTAGCACTGACGTAGGGATTGTGTTACTTTTATCGCCTCCACTATTAGCACTCTCTTTGTATTTACTTTCATTATAATTTTAATTCTGTAGCAATGAAAGTACAAGTTAACAACAAAGAAGTAAAAATCACTGATGCTTCTACCATCACCCAACTGACTGAACAGTTGGAACTTCCTTCGCAAGGCATTGCCATCGCGGTAAACAATAAAATGATTCCACGCACAGAGTGGGACAAATTTGTACTGCACGAGAGTGACAATCTGGTTATAATTAAAGCAGCTTGCGGAGGATAAGAAATGATCAATCTACAATTTATTACCCACCAGACTGAAAAATATTCGTATCTGGACTCGGCATGTATGGCACTCGAAGGCGGATGCAAATGGATACAACTACGAATGAAAGAGGCCCCGCTTGAAGAGGTAGAAGCCGTTGCCCTGCAATTGCAACAAATGTGCCGGGAATACGAGTCCATCCTAATATTGGATGATCATGTAGAACTGGCAATAAAATTAGAAGTAGACGGAGTACATTTGGGCAAAATGGATATGCCGGTAGCAGAAGCCCGTCAACGAATGGGAGAACAATTCATTATCGGAGGAACAGCTAATACCTTCGAAGATGTAAAAATGCTATATGAGGCAGGAGTTGATTATGTAGGGATAGGCCCCTTCCGCTTTACTACAACTAAAAAGAATCTGAGCCCTGTGTTAGGGCTGAAAGGATACAGATCCATTCTTTCACAAATGGAAAAAGAAGATATCACGTTGCCGGTAGTTGCCATCGGAGGAATTACTTTCGAAGATATCCCCGACATTATGAAAACCGGAGTGAATGCTATCGCCCTTTCCGGTACCATCTTGCGGGCAGAAAATCCTATAGAGGAAACAAGCCGGATTTTATCAATTAACATCTAAAAAATACTCCTCCCCACAATTCATAAATTATAATTCACAAATCACAGATATGGAAAAACTTATTATTGCGGGACGTGAGTTCAACTCCCGTCTTTTCCTGGGAACAGGCAAATTCAACTCTAATGAACTGATGGAACAATCTCTTCTGGCATCGGGTACCGAAATGGTGACAGTAGCTATGAAACGTATTGATATGGACAACAAAGAAGATGACATGCTGAGACATATCATCCATCCGCATATTCAGTTATTGCCCAATACATCGGGAGTAAGAAATGCCGAAGAGGCTATATTTGCCGCACAAATGGCGCGTGAAGCATTCGGTACAAACTGGCTGAAACTCGAAATTCATCCCGACCCACGTTATCTCCTTCCCGATTCTGTAGAAACCCTGAAGGCTACTGAAGAATTAGTGAAATTAGGCTTTGTTGTACTCCCCTATTGTCAGGCCGACCCTGTGCTTTGTAAACAACTGGAAGAAGCCGGTGCTGCAACAGTAATGCCACTGGGTGCTCCTATCGGAACAAACAAGGGATTGCAAACGAAAGAATTCCTGAAAATTATCATCGAACAGGCCAATATCCCTGTAGTAGTAGACGCCGGTATCGGTGCTCCAAGCCATGCGGCAGAAGCCATGGAGTTAGGTGCATCTGCTTGCCTGGTCAATACAGCCATTGCAGTAGCAGCTGATCCGTTAGAAATGGCCAAAGCATTCAAGATGGCAGTAGAAGCCGGACGTATGGCTTACGAAGCTGGTTTAGGCATGCAAGCGAATAACCTCATTGCGGAAGCAAGCTCTCCGCTTACAGCATTTCTAAATATACAATAATAGCTGCGACATAGACGCACTGTAATTTAACAACTAATTATATGGAACAAAAAATAAAATTCCCACGCTCTGAGAAAGTGTATATGCCCGGCAAACTATTCCCCGAAATACGGGTAGCTATGCGCAGAGTAGAACAAGTGCCAAGCACAACTTTCGATGGTGACGAGAAGATTATAACGCCCAATCCAAAAGTTTATGTATATGACACCAGTGGGCCTTTCAGTGATACCAATGTATCTATCGACCTGAAAAAAGGCTTACCACGCCTACGTGAAGCGTGGATTCTGAAACGGAACGATGTAGAGCAATTACCCGAAATTACCTCTGAGTATGGCCGTATGCGCCGGAATGACAAAGGATTGGATCATCTGCGCTTTGAACATATCGCTCTACCCTATCGGGCAAAGAAAGGTGAACACATTACTCAAATGGCATATGCCAAACGTGGTATCATCACTCCGGAGATGGAATACGTAGCTATCCGTGAAAATATGAACTGCGAAGAATTGGGTATAGAAACGTACATTACCCCCGAGTTTGTCCGTCAGGAAATAGCCGAAGGGCGTGCTGTATTACCTGCTAATATTAATCACCCGGAAGCAGAACCTATGATTATCGGGCGTAACTTCCTGGTGAAAATCAATACAAATATCGGAAACTCTGCCACAACCTCCGGTATTGACGAAGAAGTGGAAAAAGCCGTATGGAGCTGCAAATGGGGCGGCGACACACTTATGGATCTCTCAACAGGAGAAAATATCCATGAAACACGCGAGTGGATCATCCGTAATTGCCCGGTACCAGTAGGTACTGTACCCATCTATCAGGCTCTGGAGAAAGTTAATGGGAAAGTGGAAGACCTTACCTGGGAACTTTACCGCGATACTTTGATTGAACAATGCGAACAGGGTGTAGACTATTTTACCATCCATGCAGGAATTCGCCGTCACAATGTACATCTGGCAGAAAAACGTCTTTGCGGAATTGTAAGCCGTGGTGGAAGTATTATGAGTAAATGGTGCCTTGTACATGACCGTGAAAGTTTCCTCTACGAGCATTTTGATGACATTTGTGATATTCTGGCACAATATGACGTAGCCGTTTCATTGGGAGACGGCCTTCGCCCCGGTTCTATCCACGACGCTAATGATGAAGCACAATTTGCCGAGCTCGACACCATGGGAGAACTTGTAGTGCGTGCCTGGGAAAAGAATGTGCAGGCATTCATTGAAGGGCCTGGACATGTACCTATGCACAAAATCAAAGAAAACATGGAACGTCAGATAGAAAAATGTCACAATGCTCCTTTCTATACCCTCGGTCCGTTGGTTACAGACATCGCTCCCGGATATGACCATATTACATCAGCTATTGGTGCTGCACAGATTGGTTGGTTGGGCACAGCAATGCTCTGCTATGTCACTCCGAAAGAACATCTTGCTCTGCCCGACAAAGAAGACGTACGCGTGGGAGTGATCACTTACAAAATTGCTGCTCATGCAGCCGATCTTGCGAAAGGACATCCCGGTGCACAGGTACGTGATAATGCACTAAGTAAAGCCCGTTATGAATTCCGTTGGAAAGACCAGTTCGACCTTTCACTTGACCCCGAACGTGCTTTCTCCTATTTCCATGCCGGGCGGCATACAGACGGAGAATATTGTACGATGTGCGGTCCTAACTTCTGTGCCATGCGTCTGAGTCGTGAACTCAAAAACACAAAGAAAGAAGAATAAACAGATATGGAAAGAATCGACGAGTTTCGTAATGCCCTGTTGGTGCATATTTCTGAATTGAACATTGAACCAATGGTAAAATCTCTCAGCCTTCATCCGGAGGAATTACCGGATATGTACAAACTCACCTTCGACAATAAACTCCTCGTTTCATGGCGTGCATTATGGGTTTGCGAAAAGCTAAGCGAAGTTCACCCCGGTTGGTTTGTCCCGTTACGGGAAGAACTGACAGGACGCTTGTTGAGTTGTACGCACGACGGTTCAAAACGCCTGCTTCTTTCCATTCTCTTCAATCTTCCGGTACAGGAACCTATATCTGTTCCTCTGCTGAATTTCTGTTTCGACCGTATGTTCTCGCCCGCTGAAAGTATCGGAGTACAAGCTTTGTGCATCAAGACCGCTTACCGGCTCTGCCAGAAAGAGCCGGAACTGTTGGGTGAATTACGTATCATTCTCGAAAGTGTTGAAACAGAATTCTTTTCAAAAGGAGTAACAACAACCATCCGGAATACACTGAAGAAAATAAATCAGACTACTAAAAGAAAAAAATAAAATGTTTTCAGATGAATTAGATAAAATATCCTGGGAGGAGACGACGAAAGCCATCTATTCCAAGACAGATGCCGATGTACGTCGGGCATTAGGAAAAGAACATTGTGACGTTAATGACTTTATGGCATTAATCTCACCAGCCGCAGCCCCTTATCTTGAGGTCATGGCACGGCTTAGCCAAAAATATACAATGGAGCGTTTCGGAAAGACGATTTCCATGTTCGTGCCTCTCTATCTTACCAACTCATGTACCAACTCATGTGTCTATTGTGGTTTTCACATCAGCAACCCGATGAAACGTACTATATTAACAGAAGAAGAGATGGTAAATGAGTACAAAGCCATCAAAAAACTGGCTCCTTTCGAGAACCTGCTGTTGGTGACAGGAGAAAACCCGGCTGCCGCAGGAGTACCGTATATAGCACGGGCACTCGATCTGGCAAAACCCTATTTCAGTAATTTGCAAATAGAAGTTATGCCACTGAAGGCAGAGGAATATGAAGAACTGACCCATCATGGTCTGAATGGCGTTATTTGCTTTCAGGAAACCTACAACAAAGCAAACTATAAAACCTACCATCCCCGTGGCATGAAGTCTAAATTTGAATGGCGCGTTAATGGTTTCGACCGCATGGGACAGGCAGGTGTTCACAAAATAGGCATGGGCGTACTTATAGGGCTGGAAGAATGGCGAACAGACGTGACAATGATGGCATACCACCTGCGCTATCTGCAAAAGCATTACTGGAAAACCAAATATAGTGTAAACTTCCCACGTATGCGCCCTTCCGAAAATGGTGGTTTTCAACCAAACGTTGTCATGAACGACCGTGAATTGGCACAACTCACCTTTGCCATGCGCATCTTCGATCACGATGTAGATATCTCCTACTCCACCCGTGAGAGTGCGGAAATCCGTAATAATATGGCAACATTAGGTGTAACTACTATGAGCGCCGAAAGCAAAACAGAGCCGGGCGGATATTACAGCTATCCACAAACGCTCGAGCAATTTCATGTCAGTGATGAGCGCAAAGCCACAGAGGTAGAAAAAGCCCTGAAAAAGCTGGGACGCGAACCGATATGGAAGGACTGGGATCAGACTTTTGATTATAAACAACAATGAGGATTTAATATATTTACGATTAGACGATTTACAATTTACGATTGAAATTAGTCCTGCCACTTATATATATATCCAATATAAGAAATCATTCTTCAATCGTAAATTGTAAATCGTCTAATCGTAAATATATTAATGTAAACCCAAGTAATTTCAATCGTAAATCGTAAATTGTCTAATCGTAAATATATTCATGCGTTACAACAGACAAATAATTCTTCCGGAAATTGGAGAAGAAGGACAAGCCAAGCTAAAAGCCGCTAAAGTTCTGATAGTCGGTGTGGGAGGACTCGGCTCTCCTATCGCCCTTTATTTAGCAGGGGCAGGAGTAGGTACACTAGGACTCGTAGATGACGATGAAGTAAGTATCAGCAATCTGCAACGGCAAGTATTATACACAGAAGATGAATTAGGCGATTTTAAAGCAGTCTGCGCTGCCATGCGCCTTACAGCACTCAATAGCGAAATTACAGTAAATTCCTGCCCGGGCCGGTTGAGCAAAGAAAATGCTAAAGAGCTTATCAGTGACTATGATATTGTTGTGGATGGTTGCGATAACTTTTCTACACGATATCTGATCAATGATATCTGTGTAGAACAAGGCAAACCTTATGTCTACGGAGCCATCTGTGGCTTTGAAGGTCAAGTATCTGTATTCAATTATGGCAAGACAAAAAAGACCTATCGGGATTTATACCCCAACGAAGAAGAGATGCTACGTATGCCTCCTCCACCTAAAGGAGTAATAGGCGTCACGCCTGCCATTACCGGAAGTGTAGAGGCAACCGAAGTTTTAAAGATAATCTGTGGTTTTGGAGAGGTTTTAGCCGGTAAACTATGGACAATTGACTTGCGGACATGGCAATCTAACATATTTTCACTATAAACGTTGGTCTCGCAAATAGTTAATTACTAACTTTGCTAAACAAACTGTTTAACATAAAAAATGAAGCTTATTGTAGTTACCACCCCCACCTTCTTCATTGAAGAGGACAAAATAATTACTGCTCTTTTTGAAGAGGGTCTGGATATCCTACATCTTAGAAAACCGGAAACTCCCGCTATGTACTCAGAACGTCTTTTGACACTCATACCGGAAAGATATCACAATCGTATAGTAACACATGAACATTTCTATCTGAAAGAAGAATTCAATCTGATGGGAATTCATTTGAATAGTCGTAACCCTAAAGAACCGCATGATTACGCCGGACACGTAAGTTGTTCATGCCATTCAGTAGAAGAAGTAAAAAATAAAAAGCATTTTTACGACTATGTGTTCATGAGCCCTATCTACGACAGTATTTCAAAAGTCAATTATTACTCTACATATACTGCCGAAGAACTTCGCCAAGCACAAAAAGATAAAATTATTGACTGTAAAGTCATGGCCCTTGGAGGCATCAACGAAGATAATTTACCGGAGATAAAAGATTTCGGATTCGGTGGTGCTGTAGTATTGGGAGACGTATGGAATAAATTTGATGCCTGTTGTGACCGTGATTATCTGGCGGTAATAGAGCATTTCAAGAAACTGAAAAGACTGGCTGATTAAGAGAGTATAGTCACTCTATAAAAAACTCCCACTTCATTCTTGATGAATAAGGTGGGAGCTTCGTTTATTAATAAAAGTAGTTAGGTTATCTTAAAATTTATATCCTAAAGTAATAGCACAGCTTATGTTTTTAGGATTGGAGTCAATATTCATATCCATCAACTTCACCAAACCAAACTGCCCGTCGAGTCCTACTATAATCCGACCAAACTCAGCCGCAACACCAACTCCTAAGCCTGCATCAAAACGATCAAAAGCATCACTGCCAAAAGTTTTTTCTTTTATGTCCGTCTTTAATCCCCAAACCTTCATTTTGGTTCTGGTTTTCCCTCCTACTCCACAAGCCATATACGGACCGGCACTTACCACAATATTTGTATTATTAGCCACATTAAAACGTGCTGCCATCATAATTGGTAATTCAAAATACATAGCGTTGAATTTCACATCAGCTTCATCGCCAGAAACAGTTGCACTAAACTTAGCCCCCTTCTGGGATAAGAATAAGGAAGGTTGTAATAACCATGTATCATTAAAGGCATATTCCATTCCTACCCCTAATTTAACACCAACTTTTGCACTTACATCCAGATCACCTGTAAAGTTGCTAATATTCATACCGACTTTAGCATTCCATGAAACCTGTGAAAAACCTGCTACCGATAATAAAGCAAACATCACTAATAAAATACTTTTCTTCATGATTTTAGTGTTTTAATTAATAAAAAGCCATTTAAGTCTCTGTGTCTAACAACAATATACAAATGTATAATCTAATTACACACAAAACAAATATTAAGTCAACAAATACAAAACAAATAGATATTACATACTAAAAAAGGGAATTCCCTATTTACCGGAACTCCCTTCCCTATTTTTATTAGAAAATAAAGAATCTTCGCTCTAAATTTTCAAAATCGGTTTATTAAAATTCATAGTGGAAACCAAAACTCAGATCTTCACTACGTAAGCTGATGCCGAAGCCATCTTCTTTTACTGTATAATCATCTCTGAAACCAACAAAGCCACATTTAGCAACAAGGCTAAAACTTTTATTCAGTTTAAGAGCGATACCCGGTTGTAATCCGATTTCATAACCGTTAATTGCATCATCAGCATCTTTCACACGGCTTGTAGAAAATCCCAAACCACCGTCAATAAATAGTCTTACAATCTTATTCTCATAATATGAAAAACGAGCATAAGGTGCAATAGCAACACTGTTTGCCTTCAATCCCTTCAAATAGTCATGAGCATAAGAAAAAGTTACACCTACCGCCCATTTCTCGCTGAGGTTATAGCCTACTTCCGGAGCTATTGTAAAGTTTGTTCTATTGGCATCAGTATTACGCCATAAATTGAATGTACCACCCATGTAAATATCCTGCGCATTCACAGACAAAGTTGCAACCACAACAAACAAAAATACTAATAGTTTTTTCATTTTTCTTTTTATTTTAAATTAAACATAAAATAGGCAAGCATCCGGTGTCTATTTATTTCGGGGCGCAAAGGTATAACAAGAGTTCTTATTATACAATTTTTTAGTTAGTTTTTTATAAAATACCCAAACAAGGCAAATAAAAGAGGGAAACCTTTTTGAATGGCTTCCCTCTCTTAAAATTAATATACAGTACTAATTATCAATCTTCTATCGCCGCCTGCGCCGCTGCAAGTCTTGCAATGGGTACTCTGAACGGAGAACAGCTTACATAGTTCAATCCTACTCTATGGCAGAATTTCACAGAAGATGGTTCACCACCATGTTCACCGCAAATACCACATTTCAAGTCCGGACGAACAGCACGACCTTTTTCTGTTGCCATACGTACCAATTGGCCTACACCCTTCTGATCGAGTACTTGGAATGGGTCTACTTTCAGAATCTTCTTTTCCAGATAGACCGGAAGGAAGGAAGCGATATCATCACGAGAATAACCAAAGGTCATCTGAGTCAGGTCATTTGTACCGAATGAGAAGAATTCGGCAGAAGAAGCGATACGGTCGGCAGTCAGGGCAGCACGTGGAATTTCAATCATTGTACCTACCTTGAAGTCGATACGATCACCTACTTCAGCAAACAGTTTTTCAGCTTCCGCACGAATCACGTCTTCCTGTTGCTTAAACTCATACAGGATACCGGTCAGAGGCACCATGATTTCGGGATGTGTTTCAACACCCTCTTTCTTCAATTCAAGTGCAGCACCCAGAATAGCACGTGTCTGCATCTGAGTAATTTCAGGATATGTATTTCCCAAACGGCAACCACGGTGACCCAACATCGGATTGTGCTCACAAAGTGATTCTACACGCTGTTGAATATATTGCAGGCTTACACCCATTGTATCTGCCATTTCCTGCTGTCCTTTCAAATCATGCGGTACAAACTCATGCAAAGGAGGATCAAGCAGACGCACAGTCACCGGACAACCTTCCATAGCCTGGAATATCCCTTTAAAGTCAGCCTGCTGGTACGGAAGGATTTTAGCCAATGCCTTGCGACGTCCTTCGGCATCTTCTGCCAGAATCATTTCACGCATTGCCTTAATCTTTTCTCCTTCAAAGAACATATGCTCCGTACGGCAAAGCCCAATACCAACAGCACCAAAATCACGGGCTACTCTCGCATCATGCGGAGTATCGGCATTGGTACGCACCTGAAGTTTTGTATATTTATCGGCCAATGCCATCAATTCGGCAAAGTCACCGGAAAGCTCAGCAGCTTTGGTTTCTACCTTACCCTGATAAACTTCACCCGTACTACCATTCAATGAAATGTAATCACCTTCTTTCAGCAAAACACCATCTACTTCAACCGTACGTGCTTTATAGTCAATATTTAATGCGCCTGCACCGGAAACACAACATTTACCCATACCACGAGCCACAACAGCAGCATGTGAAGTCATACCACCACGTGCAGTAAGAATACCCTGTGCCACAGCCATACCTGCAAGGTCTTCAGGAGAAGTCTCAACACGCACCATAACCACTTTCTTACCTCCTGCAGCCCATTCGGCAGCATCATCAGCAAAGAAAACGATCTGTCCGGTTGCAGCTCCCGGAGAAGCCGGCAAACCACGAGTCAATACCTTCGCTTGTTTCAAAGCATTTTTATCGAATACAGGGTGAAGAAGTTCATCCAGTTTATTGGGTTCAACACGCATCAAAGCTGTTTTCTCGTCAATCATTCCCTGATGGAGCAAGTCCATAGCAATTTTCACCATAGCCGCACCGGTACGTTTACCGTTACGAGTCTGCAGGAACCACAACTTGCCTTCCTGTACAGTGAACTCCATGTCCTGCATATCGCGGTAATGATTTTCCAGTTTAGTCTGCAACGCATCCAGTTGCTTATAAATTTCGGGCATTGCCTCTTCCATTGAAGGGAATTTAGCAGCACGAATATCTTCGGTCACACCAGCCAGTACGGCCCAGCGTTGAGAACCAATCTTAGTAATTTGTTGCGGAGTACGAATACCTGCTACAACGTCTTCACCTTGTGCATTAATCAAATACTCACCATTGAAGAGATCTTCACCGGTAGCAGCATCACGTGAGAAGCAAACACCTGTAGCAGAAGTTTCACCCATATTACCGAACACCATAGCCTGTACACTGACAGCTGTACCCCATTCATCAGGAATTCCTTCCATCTTACGGTAAAGGATAGCACGTTCGTTCATCCATGAGTTAAATACTGCACATACGGCACCCCAAAGTTGTTCGTAGGCACAAGTCGGGAAATCTTTTCCGGTCTGTTCTTTTACAGCAGCTTTGAAACGTTTTACAAGTTCTTTAAGATCCGCCACTTCAAGTTCATTGTCCAGCTTCACTCCTTTTGCATGTTTCACGTCTTCGATGATAGCCTCAAACGGATCCACGTCTTCCTTGTTCACAGGTTTCATACCCAACACCACATCACCGTACATCTGTACGAAACGGCGATAAGAATCCCATGCAAAACGGGCATTACCAGTCTTACGGGTCAATCCTTCCACAACTTCGTCATTCAATCCCAGGTTAAGGATCGTATCCATCATACCCGGCATAGAAGCACGTGCTCCGGAACGAACGGAAACCAGCAAAGGGTTCTCAATATCGCCGAACTTCGACTTCATCAAGACTTCAATATTCTCAATCGCTTTTTCTACTTCATTTTTCAGGAGAGCTACGACTTTATCTTGTCCCAGTTCATAATATTCGGTACAAACGTCTGTTGTGATAGTAAATCCGGGAGGAACAGGAACCCCGATAAGGTTCATTTCTGCAAGATTGGCACCTTTGCCACCTAATAAATTCTTCATGTCGGCCTTGCCTTCTGCCTGACCATTACCAAAGGTATAAACTCTTTTTTTGTCCATAATATGTATTTAAAGTTGTCTATTGGGTTTTTCTGTTCGCAAATCTAAGTATATTTCGTAAACCAAAAAACTTTTAGCGAAAAAAGTTTCTGCTAAAATGCAATTTCGACATTGCAATCTTTATTATTTCAAAGGATAGAGATAAATCCCGAAAAAATGCCTATTTTTGCGAAATAATTTATTAGATTGGTGTAAAAGTGGCAAGAAAGAGAAAAGAGCTTCCCCTACTGGAGAAGGTAACAATTACGGATGTGGCTGCCGAAGGAAAAGCCATAACAAAAGTAGACGACCTGGTGATTTTTGTTCCTTACGTAGTACCGGGCGATGTGGTAGATCTACAGATCAAACGTAAAAAGAATAAATATGCCGAAGCAGAAGCAGTGAAGTTTCACGAACTCTCTCCGATACGTGCCGTTCCTTTCTGCCAGCACTATGGTGTATGCGGCGGTTGTAAGTGGCAAGTGTTGCCTTATGCAGAGCAAATAAAATTCAAGCAGAAACAAGTAGAAGATAATCTGAGACGTATTGGAAAAATAGAACTGCCGGAGGTATCTCCTATCCTGGGTTCTGCCAAAACCGAATTCTACCGGAACAAACTGGAGTTCACTTTCTCCAACAAGCGCTGGCTCACCAACGAAGAAGTGAAACAAGATGTGAAATACGATCAGATGAATGCTGTAGGTTTCCACATCCCCGGAGCATTTGATAAAGTATTGGCAATAGAAAAATGCTGGTTGCAGGATGATATATCCAATCGTATCCGTAATGCAGTACGCGATTACGCCTACGAACACAATTACTCATTCATCAACCTGCGTTCTCAGGAAGGCATGCTTCGCAACATGATTGTCCGCACATCATCTACAGGAGAATTGATGGTAATTATCATCTGCAAGATTGTAGAAGAGGGCGAAATGAAACTTTTCAAGCAACTGTTGCAATACGTAGCAGATACATTTCCCGAAATAACTTCCCTCCTATACATTATTAATAATAAGTGTAACGATACTATCAATGATCTGGACGTACATGTATTCAAAGGCAACGATCATATGTTTGAAGAGATGGAAGGACTGCGCTTCAAAGTAGGTCCGAAATCATTCTACCAGACAAACTCGGAGCAAGCATACAATTTATATAAGATAGCCCGTAACTTTGCCGGCCTGACCGGAAACGAACTGGTCTATGACCTTTATACAGGTACGGGAACCATCGCTAACTTCGTATCACGTCAGGCCCGCCAGGTAATCGGTATCGAATATGTGCCCGAAGCCATTGAAGATGCAAAAGTAAATGCAGAAATCAATGACATCCATAATGCACTGTTCTTTGCAGGAGACATGAAAGATATGCTGACGCAGGATTTCATCAACGAATACGGACGTCCGGATGTGATTATAACCGATCCTCCCCGTGCCGGAATGCATCAGGATGTGGTAGATGTTATCTTGTTTGCCGAACCCAAACGGATTGTATACGTTAGTTGTAATCCGGGCACCCAAGCACGCGACTTACAGCTGCTTGATGTGAAATATAAGGTGACAGCCGTGCAACCGGTCGATATGTTCCCACATACGCACCATGTAGAAAACGTAGTATTGCTTGAACTCAGATAAAAGAGAAAAAATGGCTAAAGAAAAAAGACCCAGAAGAACCCCGGCTGAGAAAGCCCGGGCGCAATATACCGGTTATCTGGTGAAGGAACCAATGGAACTCATGGAATTCCTCGCCGCTAAAATGCCGGATGCCAGCCGCACAAAGCTGAAATCATTATTAAGCAAACGTGTGGTTTATGTAGACAATGTAATAACCACTCAGTTTGACTTTGCTTTAAAGCCAGGCATGAAAATACAGATCAGCAAAGATAAAGGCCGGAAAGAATTCAATAACCGCCTGCTGAAGATTGTGTACGAAGATGCCTTTATCATTGTAATAGAGAAAAAGGAAGGGTTACTTTCTGTGAATACCGAACGCCAGAAAGAACGCACAGCCTATACCATCCTGAATGAATATGTACAACGCTCGGGCAAACACCACCGCGTATATGTAGTACATCGTCTGGACCGCGATACATCAGGCATAATGATGTTTGCTAAAGACGAAAAGACCCAGCATACTTTGCGCGAATACTGGCATGATATTGTTACAGACCGTCGCTATGTAGCAGTTGTGGAAGGCGAAATGGAGAAGGATCACGGCACAGTAACCTCCTGGTTAACAGACCGTACACTATACGTAAGCTCCAGTCAGTACGATGATGGTGGCTCTAAATCAATCACACATTATCACACCATCAAACGTGCCAATGGATACTCATTGATGGAACTCGATCTGGAAACAGGACGTAAGAATCAGATTCGTGTACATATGCAAGACTTGGGACATCCTATTATCGGTGACGGAAGATATGGTGGCGAAGGTGTTCCCAACCCTATTGGCCGATTGGCTCTGCATGCTTTCAAACTTTGTTTCTATCATCCGGTGACAAACGAACTAATGGAGTTTGAGACGCCGTATCCGCCTAATTTCAAAAAGTTGTTTCTAAAGCAATAATCGTATATTGTAAATTAGTATTTGATATTTATAAAAGGGGGGGCTCAGAAAGAGTTACCCCTTTTATAAATACAGCCATTTTCAGACAAAGTATAGTAAAGCTGAAAAAAGAAAGACCTCTTCTTCTGATCCCCACCTGGAAAACATATCAAAAACACCCAGAAGCAACTGAAAATCAGACAATAAAAAAGTACGTACTTTTAGGACACAAAAGTACGTACTTAACACACTGTTAATATGCATTTTAAATCACCGTTAAAATACTAAGTTTGCAAACAAAAAATCAAAGGGTTACAATAAGGCTTAACTTAGTTTGCTTCCAACGTGACGCCGAATTCATAATCTCCATCTGCATAAAGCTCACCATAAAGGAAACGTCCGGTAACATACACTCCTCTGATTTCCAACAGAGGATAATCCGAACCATAATCCAGATATAACGTTCCCATATCTATCCACCAACGCAGATTCAGGGTAGCCGCCCTTCCGCCATCTCCATAATAGTATTGCTCATCTATGGCATAATCATTCCCTTTGAAAGTGACACCACTTTCCACATCATAAGGTCCTACGGCAAAGCCTAAATTACCGACCCACGTACGCCCAATGAGATAATCATAGAGGTTTCATCATCTTCTTCACAAGAAGAAAAGCCAACAGCCAGCATGGTCAATACCAACAGCAACTTTATAGGATTCAATATTTTCATATTCGTTATTTTATTCTTTTACAAATGTCACTTCTATACCATCCAATTTACCAGAAAGATAGTTCTGACGTACCCAGACATTATCAAAATAGTGAATCTCTCCGGCACCACGATCCAGTTTCAACCCTTCCATTTCCTGATCTATCCATTCCCAATCAAAATTATAACTTTCAGTACGTGCAGGACGTGATTCGCCGACACGATAATAGTTGAATATCTCTTGTCCGCTCCTATCTTTCGTAAATTTCAGCTGATGGACACACTTCATATTATCTTCTGTATAATTTTCCGACCACGTTTTTCCACACAACTTTTCATCACTATTACGCAAATAATCATCTGTGTAGTAAACATCGTCACCACCACAAGCATTTAAACCAAGTGTCAATACTAATAACAATATAAATCGTGCATAGTTTAATTTTCTCATATTCTTATGACTTATAGTTAATATATGACGACAAATATAGCGTTTTTAATCAACGATGTGTGAATAAAGCCTGCTTTTTTATACCTTTGCGGCCATAAACGTTAAAATTCTTGCATGAAAATTCTTTGGCTCGACTTAAATAGCTCTTATGCCCACTCCTCTTTGGCGTTACCGGCACTGCATGCTCAGATTGCAACAGATAACTCCATCGAATGGGAAATCGTATCAGCTACTATCAATGAAAATGCAGGTATGGTGGCAAACAGTATCTATTATCACCAACCGGATATCATTGCCGCTACCAATTGGCTGTTCAATCACGAGCAGTTGTTACATATTGTTTCAAGAGCTAAAGCGTTGCTTCCGCAATGTTGTGTAGTTATGGGAGGACCTGAGTTTTTGGGAGACAATGAAGCGTTTCTGCGCAAGAATCCATTTGTCAGTTGTGTGTTTCGTGGAGAAGGTGAAGAGGTATTCCCACAGTGGCTTGAGTGTTGGAACCAACCGGAAAACTGGAATGCCATTGCCGGATTGTGCTACCTTGATAAAGAAGGAGGATATCGCGACAATGGCATTGCCCGCGTTATGGAATTCGCCAATCTCATTTCGCCTGAACAAAGTCGCTTCTTCAACTGGAGTAAACCATTTGTACAACTTGAAACAACACGAGGCTGCTTCAACACGTGCGCCTTCTGTGTAAGTGGTGGAGAAAAACCGGTACGGACACTCTCTATAGAGGTCATCCGTGAACGCTTAAAAGAGATCCACCGACATGGTATCAAAAACATTCGTGTACTTGACCGTACCTTCAATTACAATAACAAACGGGCCAAAGAACTACTCAATCTGTTTCTCGAATTTTCTCCTGATATCTGCTTTCATCTTGAGATACACCCGGCCTTGCTCTCCGAAGAGCTGAAACAGGAACTTGCCAAGCTTCCCAAAGGTTTGCTCCATCTGGAAGCCGGTATTCAGAGTTTGCGTGAGCCTGTACTGGAACAAAGCCGACGGATGGGACGCTTATCCGACGCACTGAATGGACTGAAATACCTATGTACACTGCCCAATATGGAGACTCATGCCGATCTTATTGCCGGACTACCGCTGTATCATCTCTCCGAAATATTCGAAGACATACGAACCCTTGCCGAATATGGAGCAGGAGAAATACAATTGGAATCGTTAAAGTTGCTTCCCGGTACAGAAATGCGGAGAAGAGCGGAAGAATTAGGGATTCAATATGCTCCACTCCCACCTTACGAAGTGTTGCAAACCAGGGAAATCAGTGTAGATGAGCTACAAACAGCCCGCTACCTCTCACGATTATTAGATGGTTTCTATAACACTCCTGCCTGGCAGTCTATCACGCGAAAATTGATTCTGGAAAACCAAACATTTCTACACGATCTTTTAAATCATCTGATAGAGATAGGGCTGATAGACCAACCGCTGAGCCTGGAGAAAAGAGGATTGATTCTGTATGAATTCTGTAAAAAGTACTATACTGACTATCAGACACAAGTAAGTATTGCCTGGATAGAGGCGGGTATGTCGTTAAAGAAACTTCCGGCTGAAAAAGTCAAAACCAAGCGGCAGGTTCCTCCTGAAACATGGACAACCATCTATGGCAAATACAAAGAAACACTGCGTTTGTGCTTTTTGCCAATAAATCAGGAGGGACAAGCCGGTTATTGGTTTGGATTTGAATCGGAAATACAGAAAATCGAACCGGTTTTTAAGGCGTTCACAACATGATACGCAACATAGCAAGTATCAAAATCATTGTTTGATAACCTTAAAGACCGCATTCTGAACTTTCACAAAATAAATCCCGGTTGAAAAAGAAGATATATCAATTGTCCGGTTCCATGTTTCTGTAACCTTGACTCCCAAAGCATTGTATATACAAATCGTCTCACCATCATCAGTACCTTCAATATTCAAGACATCTGAAGCCGGATTCGGATATATCGTCACAGCTGTTTGATTTTCGATCCTATTGATATCCGTTGGCACGTCTATGATATTAATACGAGTCTCTAAAATACTGTTCCATTTATTTTTAGTATTTCCCTTTCCGCTTATTCTGACATAGCGGGCTTTACAAGGACCTATGTAAAACGTCTCCCAACGATCCGTATTTCCTCCGGATTGGCCATTAAAAACTTCTGTCCAGTTTTCATCATCCGTCGAAAGCTCTATTGAAAAGTTAAACTTGCGCTTATGCCCATCCCAAAATGCAATATCAACCGTTGCTATAGTTTCTTCTGATAGTAAATCGTACTTAATCCATTGTTCACCTTCGGCCGACCAACGTGTATTGAAATCCCGATCCAAAGTCTTTTCCGGGGTATTTGTCGTACCGGTTTCATAAGTACTTGCTGTCACGTTTATGTTCACTGCCTCGACAGGCGATTCCGGTAAATCACCTACTTCCGGCATTTCACCTTCGGCCAGTTTTACAACTTCACTTCCGGCCAACAGGAAAGCTCCGACTCCATAGTCCCAGGTCGATTCAGCATTTAAGGGATAGTTTGACTCCGGCTTGAAACCTGGTCCTTGAACATATCCTAAAAGTCCGTTTTTATGAACCGCAATCGTAGTCATTCCATTCCACGCTTTGAGAACCACAGGCAGATAAAGCTCTCTATCGAGTACTCCGTGATTTATTCCCCAGGATAAGCCATATACAAAAAGGGCTGTACCGCTTGTTTCCGGACCAGCAAGATGTTCCGGATCGGACAGATTTCTATTCCAGAAGCCATCTTCACGCTGACAGGCTTTTAAAGTTGCTGCCATTTCCGTCAGCAACTGAACATATTCCACCCTATAAGAATGATCGGCAGGCAGGTCATTCAAGACACGAACACAAGCAGCAACCGCCCAACCATTTCCACGAGACCAGCAGACTTTCTTCTTATTAGGACTCAGGCTCTTGGCAGGTACCTGCGTACTATCACGAAACCAAATGTGGTCTGTTTCATCATAAAGTTTCCAACGCGCTTTTGAATAGGTATGCATAGCATGCATCCGTTCAAAATAAACGTTATCTTTATACAAATCTCCCAGTTTCGAGAAAAGAGGCATCGCCATAAAATAAGAATCTACCCACCACCAATCGTCAATAGATTCCTGCGGATTAGCAATCAAATTATCCACACACTCTTTAATGGCCTGTATCTTATACTCCTGTTTATTTTTATCCAACCGGTACAAATCAATGTAAGTTTGCCCACACACTTGCCCGTCAGCACCATGCTTGTCGGCATTTACTCCCAACGCCCACTTATTTTTTTCGGCCCATAAGGTCATATAATCAAGTAACTTCTGATCCTGATAAACCTTATAAAACTCCATACATCCTGTGAAATAAGCGGATTTTACCCAATCGTTAGTTCCTGCGGAAATTGCATTGTTGGTCATGTAATAGTTGTTCACTAAAGCCATTTGCTGAAAGACTTCCATCTTTGTAGGTAACTGCAATATAGTTGCACTAACAGATAAAATGGGCACACAACAAAAGGAAACCAGTAACTGTTTCCTCAAAATACATTTATTCAAATTCATACTACTTCTTTAATTATTCTGGTTTGTGTTTATGAAGTTTTTATAAAACGGCTACAATATACAAATCATTAAATAATTGAAAAAGATTAATCCTAAAATTTTGTAGCAGAAGGATGCTTTTTGCTGATACATTAATTATAATGGTTAACAAGGGAATAGCAGAGTCAATGTATATGAGAGATTTATTCGATTTCTATTCCAAGGTCTGGGGAATCGACAAACCCATTAATAACTTATAAACAAACCGAAGAACAATATAACTCTGATTATTAATTTAAAATTCAAAAGTTTCAATCTCCAAATTCTATAAACAATACCTAACCGCAAATACATTCAATCGATAAAGATCGTTATTTATCCAACCGAAAGCAATTAATTACTAATATTAATTCTCTACCTTTGTACCATTGACTGAAAGATAAAATATACAGAAACAATGAAAAAGTTCATCAAGGGCTTCCGGTTCACCCCTTCTAATTACCCGGACGAGATAGAAGATAAAATTCAAAAATACAGAAAACAAGGCATAAAACTCCCTCCACGAAAGGTACTCCGTACACCGGAACAATTGGAAGGTATACGCGAAAGTGCTAAAATCAATACTGCACTGCTGGATTATATTTCCGAGAACATTCGTGAAGGCATGTCTACAGAAGAAATCGACCGTATGGTATATGATTTCACTACCAGCCACGGTGCTACCCCTGCCCCACTCAATTATGAAGGATTCCCCAAAAGTGTATGTACGAGCATCAACGAAGTAGTATGTCACGGTATACCAAGTAAAAATGAAATTCTGAGTAGTGGAGATATTGTTAATGTAGATGTTTCAACTATCTATAAAGGATATTTCTCGGATGCCTCACGTATGTTTATGATTGGAGATGTAAATCCGGAGATGCGCCGGCTGGTACAAGTCACCAAAGAATGTATGGAAATAGGCATTGCTGCTGCGCAACCCTGGGCACGACTGGGCGATGTAGGTGCCGCTATCCAGGAACATGCCGAGAAAAACGGATATAGTGTAGTACGTGATCTTTGCGGACATGGAGTAGGTATGCAGTTTCATGAGGAACCGGATGTGGAACACTTTGGCCGCCGGGGTACAGGTATGATGATTGTTCCGGGAATGACATTTACCATAGAACCGATGATAAATATGGGTACATACGAAGTATTCATAGATGACGCGGACGGATGGACTGTCTGTACGGACGACGGAATGCCGTCGGCACAATGGGAAAACATGATTCTGATAACTGAAACCGGTAATGAAATACTGACGTATTAACTCATGGAACTGATTTTACTCATTGTCACTATCATACTACTGATTGGGCTCATCATTTTAATACTGACTAAAAATAACGGGCAGGCACAAAGTGAGCAACTGCAAACTGCTTTGCGACAGCAAATGCAGGAGAACCGTGAAGAGCTGAATCGTAGCATACGCGAACTCCGCATGGAAATGACACAAGCCCTCAATCAAAGCATGCAACAAGTACAGGATGTACTGCACAAAAATATGATGACCACCGGAGAACTGCAAAGACAGAAGTTTGATACAATGGCACGTCAGCAGGAAATGTTACTAAAATCTACAGAAAAGCGTCTGGATGACATGCGGCTCATGGTAGAAGAAAAGTTACAGAAAACGCTGAACGAACGTATCGGGCAGTCTTTTGAGATAGTCCGGTCACAGCTCGAAAATGTGCAGAAAGGATTGGGAGAAATGAAATCTCTGGCACAAGACGTAGGAGGGCTGAAAAAAGTGCTGAGCAATGTAAAAATGCGGGGCACTTTCGGTGAAGTACAATTGGGAGCATTACTGGAACAAATGATGAGTCCCGAACAATATGATGCCAATGTCAAAACGAAGAAAAGCGGAACTGAATTCGTGGAGTTCGCCATCAAGCTACCGGGTAAAGATGATGCTAACAGTACGGTATATCTTCCTATTGATGCGAAATTTCCAAAAGATGTCTACGAGCAATACTATGATGCCTTTGAAGCAGGAGATACCGCACTGATAGAATCATCCGGGAAACAACTGGAGAATACAATCAAAAAAATGGCAAAAGACATTCATGATAAATACGTTGACCCACCTTACACAACAGACTTTGCCATCCTGTTTCTGCCCTTCGAGAGCATTTACGCAGAAGTTATACGCCGCACAGCCTTAGTAGAAATGCTGCAAAAGGAATACAAAATCGTAATTACAGGACCAACCACTCTGGGTGCCATTCTAAACAGCCTGCAAATGGGCTTCCGCACACTTGCCATTCAAAAAAGAACGGGAGAAGTATGGACTGTGCTGGGAGCGGTAAAAACAGAATTCAGCAAATTTGGCGGATTACTTGAAAAAGTACAAAAGAATCTGCAAAATGCCGGTGATCAGCTGGAAGAGGTAATGGGAAAACGTACCCGTGCCATCGAAAGAAAGCTCCGGCAAGTGGAACAATTGCCACATGAAGAAAGTCAGAAAATTCTGCCTATCGATGAAAGTGAAGGAGATGACGAATAACATAAAGAAATAAGTTTTACTTACAACAAAGAAAGCCTCCCCCCTTCTTCCGCCTTATTTTTGTAAATTCTTATAAAAAATCAAATTATTGGTCGTAGAGAAACGGTTCGTTTCTCTACGACCAACGAAGTGTTCCTCGGTGTGTTTCGGGTCGATCTTCTACGAGTAAAAATAGCATCCTATAACAATCTCATAATCAACCATTTAGCAAAACACAGGTTTGTGTACTTTTCTTACTCAACTAACATATTCAGTTTTTTCATTTCTGTTTCTTTTTCTATCCACAAATATTTACAACAGCAAATAAAGTCGCAAAAAATAGTCATTTCTTCTTGGGTAATACCAGATAGAGTACAATATATCCTAAAGCACCTGCCAAAACCGTACCTGAAAGGACTCCGAATTTAGCCTGATTCAACAATATAGGATATGTGGAGCCGAATGAAAGATTAGCAATGAACAATGACACGGTAAAACCAATACCACCCAACAAAGAAACACCTGCTATATTCTTCCAATTCATACCTTCCGGCATAGGTGTCAGCCTGCTCTTAATAGCCAGCCAGGTAAAGAAATAAATCCCCAAAAACTTACCACACAGTAAACCTAAAGCTACTGCTATACTGACCTTGCCCATTACTTCTCCCCCTCCACTAAACACAACTCCTGCATTTACAAAAGCAAACAATGGTAGAATAATGTAATTGACTGCTCCATGAAGATTATCTTCCAAGGATTGTAAAGGGCTAATTACACGGTCGGAAGCAGACTCTACCTGTTTCAGCTTGGCAATTTGCTCATTAGTAAGAACAATGCTGTTTCCTTCCATAGTCGGGAATGTATTGATTATACGGCGGATACGCTCAATATACTTACCAACATGCAACTGAGGTTTGGCCGGAATTATAAAGGCAAACAGTACCCCGGCAATCGTACTATGAATACCTGATTGCAAGAAAAGATACCAGATAATAACCCCAATAATCAAAAAGAACAATTTATTGGTTGCTCCATGTTTACCGATAAAATAAAGTAGTACAAAAAGCAAAGCAGCTACCAGCAGATATCCATAAGCCACATGCGAACTATAAAAGACTGCAATAACAAGAATACCGCCAATATCATCGACCACGGCAAAAGCTGTCAGAAAAATTTTCAGACTTAACGGGACACGTTTCCCCAATAAGCTAAGCACACCCAATGAAAAAGCAATATCTGTAGCCATCGGAATGGCAAGCCCCTGTCCTTCCGGAGTGTACGAGGTACAAATAAACGAATAAATAAGAACAGGAATCAGCATACCACCACAGGCTGCAATAAACGGTAATACTGCTTTACGGAAAGAAGACAACTCTCCCACCAATAATTCACGTTTTATCTCCAACCCAACTAACAGAAAAAATACAGTCATCAACCCATCGTTAATAAACTCAATCATAGTCAGATTTTGACCTCCATGTGAAAGCAGGTTGAAACTTCCTATCCGAAAATGAAGTTCATGTGAAAGAAACTCCTGATAGGCAGGAGCCAACGGAGAATTAGCAATAATAGCAGCAGCTATGGCAGTTACAAACAACAAAATACTCGCCACAATATTCATAGCCGAGAAATTCCTCATTGAACGTAAGATAGTCATAATATGTGTGTTTTAGTTAGTATATGATTTAATATTATTTCTATTATTCCATATAGCTTCTCAAAGCTAGTTTTTTTACCCAGAGAACAAAGATTCCGGTTAATATTAAGTTCAGTACGATTGTGAGAACCGAAATAGCCAAAGCAGGCCCACCAAGATTGTAACCAAGAGCTATGAAAATAACCCCTGCTCCTACTTCACCACGGGTAAACATACCAATAGACAAAGCTAATCGCTCACTGAATTTGCGATCCCGATAGAAAAAGACGGGAAATAACTTTCCGATATTCGATAATGAAGAAACAATGAGCACATGAAGAGCAATCACTCCCCACGGCATCATCTCCTGTGAGCCGGTAACGGAATATTCTCCCGTTTGAGTCTCTGCAAAATTGACACCTATAAAATGAGGCATACTCATACCTACCAGAAACATAAACAGGAAAGAAATGCCGGTAGAAACTTTGCGTTCCATTGGGGTATCTATCTCTTTGTGCTTCATTATCATACCTAATATAAACGCAGGCAGCAACACTTCAATGTGAATACTTCCTTCTTCGCCATACAGACTTTTACTGATCAGATACAAAGATTGAGTAGCAATAAAGACAAGGGTAGAATAAAATAAAATTGCTTTCCAGTCCTGCCTCCAATTGTATTTGCTCAACTGTCTCCAGCCAAACAACAGTAACAAAAATACAATCAGAACGACAATGATCAGCTGCCAGCGTAAGCCAATCATCATAATCTGAAGGGGAATCATCAAAAGAATGGTATCAAGATCATCGAAAATGGCAAGTACCTGAATCTTTTTGTACATCCAACTTGCTTTGAGCCCAATGGCAGCCAGCATAGTAAAAAGGATACCGGCAGAAGTAGGAGCAGCAAAACGGCTCAGTAATAAGTTCTCTTTCCACGCTTCCCAACTATTCCAAAACTCCGGCGGAAGCAATACAAATATATAATAGAGGGCAATCAGCAACCAAGGCACAGCAGCCGTAGCCATTGCTATAAAATAATCTTCAGTGTAACTTTTCCAACGGGATTTATCGACTTCAAACTCCCTGCCTACATTAATCATAATGAAACCCAGACAGATATAAAGCAGTATATTGGAAATCGTCTTCACTACACCATATCCTTCTCCCACAAGCACAGGCAGGAACTGGGACAGGAAAAGACCTATTATAAGGAAAACCGAAAAAGACAGAACTTTTCTCATTTTGTATTGTACGTATTTAAGTAATTGCCAGGGAAAGCTCTGTGGACAGATGGCGATTACCTGGTGTATCTAAAACTATTAGCAGCGCTATTTGTTCAAGATACACCCTCTTTTAGCTATCATAAAAAAGAATTAATCAAGCTTCAGTACAGCAAGGAAGGCTTTCTGAGGCACCTCTACATTACCGATCTGCTTCATACGTTTCTTTCCTTTTTTCTGTTTTTCAAGCAACTTACGTTTACGGCTGATATCACCACCATAACATTTTGCAGTCACATCCTTACGAACCGCTTTTATCGTTTCGCGGGCTATAATCTTAGCACCGATAGCTGCCTGGATAGCAATTTCAAACTGCTGTCTGGGAATCAGTTCCTTCAACTTCTCGCACATACGGCGCCCCATATCGTAAGCATTATCAAAATGGGTCAGTGTAGAAAGCGCATCAACAGATTCTCCGTTCAGCAAAATATCCAGTTTTACGAGCTTAGACGGACGGAAACCATCCGGATGATAATCAAAAGAAGCATATCCTTTGGAAATACTTTTCAGTCGATCGTAGAAATCGATCACAATCTCACCCAAAGGCATGTTATAATATATTTCTACACGATTGCCGGAAATATATTCCTGCTTAATCAGCTCACCGCGTTTGCCCAAACAAAGGGTCATAATAGGACCGATATAGTCGGTAGTGGTGATAATGGATGACTTGATATACGGTTCTTCAATACGATCTATCATTGTAGGATCGGGCATACCACCAGGGTTGTGCACCTCAGTCATGTTTCCCTGCTTGTCGTAGATATTATAAGAAACGTTTGGCACGGTAGTAATCACATTCATGTCGAACTCACGATCAAGACGTTCCTGCACAATCTCCATATGAAGCAGCCCCAGGAATCCGCAACGGAATCCAAAGCCTAAAGCTAATGAAGATTCCGGCTGGAAAGTAAGAGAAGCATCGTTCAGCTGCAATTTCTCCAAAGAAGCACGCAGGTCTTCAAACTCTTCGGCCTCAATAGGATATACACCGGCAAATACCATTGGTTTTACTTCTTCAAACCCATCAATTGCTCTGTCACAAGGACGGGCAATATGTGTGATAGTATCACCTACCTTTACTTCTTTGGAAGTCTTAATACCCGAAATGATATATCCTACATCTCCGGTACGTAATTCCTTACGCGGAACCATATCCATCTTGAGAACTCCGATTTCGTCGGCTGCATATTCTTTTCCGGTATTAAAAAATTTCACCTTATCACCGGAACGAATCACTCCGTTTACTATTTTGAAGTAAGCAATGATTCCGCGGAAAGAATTAAATACAGAGTCAAAAATCAATGCCTGCAACGGTGCTTCATCATCTCCCTGCGGATGAGGTATACGCTCAATAACAGCAGCGAGTATTTCCTCTACTCCCATACCCGTCTTTCCGGATGCACGTATGATTTCATCACGTTTACAGCCCAGCAACTCAACGATTTCGTCTTCTACTTCTTCGGGCATGGCACTTGCCATATCGCATTTATTAATGACAGGAATAATTTCCAGATCATGTTCAATGGCCATATAAAGATTCGAGATTGTCTGCGCCTGTACTCCCTGCGAAGCATCTACAATGAGTAATGCACCTTCACAAGCAGCAATAGAACGGGAAACTTCATACGAGAAGTCCACATGTCCCGGAGTATCAATTAAATTCAGAATATACTTTTCGCCTTTATATGTATACTCCATCTGTATGGCATGGCTCTTAATGGTGATACCTCTCTCCTTTTCCAGATCCATATCATCCAGCATCTGGCCTGCGGTCACCTGTATGGTGTTGGTGAATTCCAACAGACGATCTGCTAACGTTGATTTACCGTGGTCAATATGAGCAATAATGCAAAAATTACGTATATTCTTCATTCTAAAACAACTATCTAATTATAAATAAGAACTTTATGATAAAAGAAGGATACTCTCGTAAAACATTCGTAAAACAAATGACAATATACAATAAATAACAACTCTTTTATTGGGCACAAAGATAATGAAAAATATGAGGTTTTAAAAGCTATTTTTTAATAACTCCAAAGGACTAAGTGTACTACTGTAATAAAACAAAAAGACAACTAAAACAAGGCTATCTTCCATGACAATTCTTATATTTCTTGCCGCTTCCACATGGACATAAATCATTTCGACTTATTATTCTTGATGCAGTTTTTTCTTGGATATCTTCAGAATTCTTATCTTGCAATGTTACTTTATTTTTTTCCATAGAACTTATAAAAGTAGAAACAGAAGTTTTTTTTAACTTTTCATTCGAGTCTTCTATTTTTTTTTGAACTAACTCTAAATATTTACCATTTGGATATTTTATCAAATACTCCATACTGGAAGTTAGAAAATCCGTACCAGATTCATATCATTTGCCTTTATTTACAATAAAATTTTGCGAATCATCTACATAAAAAAATGCGCTGATAACATTCAGAAATGTATCAACGCATTTTTTATGGGTAAGTGATTTACTCTCTTAGTTCAATTTAATGAAAAGTTCACCTTCAATTTCCTGAGTAGAAACTTTGTCTTCTCTTAGCAACCAACCAAGACCCAAGAACAAGTCTTTGTCTACCAGCTTAGTTACTTTCTTGATTTGCTTAGCGGTCAGACCTTCTGTACCGTCCAGTGCATTCCAGATTTTACCTGCAATTTCACCTGCTTTTTCTTTCAACATTTGCTTTAGAAATTTTAGTTAAACATGATGTAAAAACTTACAGCCTCTCAGCTTTCAGGTTTTATTTCAGCTGCAAATATAGTTATATTTATGTTATATAACACTTTATTAGGCATTTTTTTACATAATCTGTAATAAAAACGGCTTTTTAAAAGCTATTTCAGATGTTTTTCGAGATATTCTGCCCAAATTCGGGCAGCCTCTTCTACCATCCTGGAACACGGACGTTTAGCATAATATTGCTCAGTTCTTTCTTCAGGAACTGATGACAAAAGAGGTTTCTTCTTCAAACCTAATAGTTCGCCACAGTTCAATGAACCATTCCTTTTCCTGAACTCAGCAGCAAGTTCCTGTACCAAAGCATAATTAGCAGCTTTCCCTTCTTTATCGGCTCCGTCAGTTGCCCCTGTTTCCAGTCCGGCCAGCAGAAACATACCGCAAGCAGCACCACAAGTTTCTCTCATACGGCCAATTCCCCCTCCGAAAGAGGCTGACATACGAAAAGCCTGTTCTTCGGTAAATCCATACATATCAGCAAAAGCAGCCACTACAGACTGAGAACAATTATAACCGCTCTTGAAAAGTTCAACGGCACGTTGTATTCTATCTTCCATTTTTGTTTCTATTATTTATTTGTGCAAAAGTATAAAAAAGTATCTTTGCAGGCATAACTAAAATGCAGTAATATAATGGCTACAACCTTTGATATACAATTGCCACACTACTCACGTGGTTTTCATCTGATAACCCGTGACATTGTATCACATTTACCTGAGCTCCCCGAAAATGGATTGCTTGTAGTGTTTATCAAACATACTTCAGCAGGAATTACAATCAATGAAAATGCAGATCCGGATGTCCGTAAAGACTTCCAGACCTTCTTTAATAAGTTGGTTCCGGATGGAGCACCTTACTTCATTCATACCCTGGAAGGACCAGACGATATGAGTGCACATATTAAAGCGTCATTAATTGGCAGTTCAGTCACAATCCCCATCAAGAACCACAAGTTAAACCTGGGTACCTGGCAGGGAATTTATCTGTGTGAGTTTCGTGACGGAGGAGACAGTCGGAAACTAAGCATTAGTGTACTCTAATGTAATCAGTCCTTTACTTCCAACACCATCGGACAATGATCAGAGTGTACCGCTTCATTCAATATACAGGCACTCTTCAGCATCGGGCGTACAGGTTCACTTACCATACAGTAGTCTATACGCCACCCTTTATTCTTTGCACGTGAATTGAAGCGATAACTCCACCAGGTGTACTCTTGCTTTTCGGGATACAATGTGCGGAAAGAATCAACAAAACCAGCAGAAAGAAAGCGAGTCATCCATTCCCGTTCCTCTGGTAAGAAACCGCTATTCGTAGCATTACGGACAGGATCATGGATATCTATCGCTTCATGACAGATATTGTAATCTCCGCAAAGAATCAAATTGGGACGGGACTTTTGCAATTCTGTTACATATTTCTGAAAAGCTTCCAGCCATACCATTTTGAATGCCTGCCGTTCATCACCACTCGTCCCTGAAGGATGATATACACTCACAACTGATAAATCACCAAAATCGGCACGAATAAAACGTCCCTCATTATCATACTCTTCGATTCCCATTCCATATTCCACATGATCGGGTTCACGACGGGTAAGGATAGCTACACCACTGTAGCCTTTCTTTTGTGCTGAATATAAATAGCCCTTATATCCCAATGCCTCAAAAGCTTCTCCGGGATATTGTTCTGGTTGCAATTTGGTTTCCTGCAAACAAAGTACATCCGGCTGTTCTTGTGCCAACCACTTAGGCAAACCTTTTGAAACTGCGGCACGCAAGCCATTCACATTATAAGTTATTATCTTCATAAGATGTTTATATTTACAATCGAGAATCCTGAGTTCACAAGATTTCTACGAATATTAGTTATCAGTCATTAGACGATTTCTTTGTTCTTCTATCTTAGCGGCTTCCCATCCTATCATAGCAGTTTTGCGAGTCAATCCCCAATGGTACCCTCCCAAGGCACCGGTAGAGCGAATGACACGGTGACAAGGAATTAAGAATGCTACCGGATTGTCTCCTACTGCTGTTCCTACAGCACGGGATGAACCGGGACTATCCAGATAGTTAGCAATGTCTCCATAGGTGGTCAATGTTCCCATTGGTATCTTCAGTAACGCCTCCCAAACCTTCAATTGAAATTCCGTACCACGCAAATGTAGCTTTACCTCATTGAGATTTGTCCAGTCCATAGAAAAAACAGCAAGGGCACGTTCCTGAAATTCATCGGGATGCTTCTCGAACGTAGCGAACGGAAAGTGATGTCCCAGTTCTGCCAATGCCTGTTCCCGATCGTCACAAAAAGTCATATAACATACTCCTTTGGAAGTAGATGCGACTAATATTTCACCAAAAAGAGTTTTGGCAAAACGATAGTTTATGGTCAATCCTCTGCCACCAACTTTATATTCTCCGGGAGTCATTCCTTCAATATGAATAAAAAGTTCGTGCAATCGCCCCGTCCCCGAAAGCCCGGTTTCAAAAGCAGCATCAAAAATACTTCCCTGCCCTTCTTTCAAGATTCTCTTAGCACGATTTACACTGATATATTGCAGGAATTTCTTCGGACTCACTCCTACCCATTCTGTAAATAGCCGCTGAAAATGATAAATACTTACATTCGCCTCCTCCGCTATATCAAATAACGAAGGCTGCTCCTGGTAGTTTCGGGTAATATACTCAATGGCGTCTGCCACGCGGGCAAAATTAATCTCGTCTTGTTTATTACTCATAATTATTAAGTTTTACCGGGTAAAATTAGTACTACCATTCAGCAATGGCAACCTGTTTCTTGCTATCTTATCTTTTCAGGAAAACAACAACATGATATTCAATACAGATACTACTACTGCAATAGCATAAAGCACAAATGTACTCCAACGACTATTCACATAATTGCCCATTACTTTCCGCGAAGAAGTTAACCCGACTTGCAAAAATACAGTAAACGGCAATTGAATACTCAACACCATCTGTGATATAATCAATCCTTTGAAAGGATCACCAATAAAAAATATCAGTAGCAAAGCAATACCTAAAGAGAGAATAACGCCCACCTGTGAATGACTATCCTTTATATGATACGATTCACCAAAGATCCCCGCAAAAATAGATCCGGCAGCCATTCCACTGGTTATGGTAGAAGAAATTCCCGCCATCAACAGAGCCAAAGCAAACACAATAGCGGCATTACTGCCTAACAAAGGCTCTAATAATGATTTTGCCTGCTGCAACTCCTCTACCTGTATTCCACTTTTAAAAAAAGTAGCAGCAGCAAGCAGAATCATCGCACTATTAATGGCCCATCCGACGATCATTGAAAAAAGTGTATCGAATAATTCATATTTAAGAACCTTCCGGATAGAAGTATCATCTTGCTTATTATATTCATGGCTTTGTATCACCTCCGAATGAAGAAACAGATTGTGAGGCATTACTACCGCTCCAAGCACACTCATAATGATAAGCATACTCCCTTTCGGAATGGCAGGCGTCACCCAACCTTGCGCAGCTAACGGCCAGTCTATATCTACAAGAAACAACTCATAAATAAACGAAAGTCCAATAACAGACACAAAAGCAATAATAGAACGTTCTATCTTTTTATAGGAATTGGTAAATAACATAACAGAAACGAAAGCCGTGGTCAATACAGCTCCCCAGATTATAGGGATATCAAGCAGCATCTCCAATGCAATGGCCCCCCCAAGAATCTCAGCCAACGAAGTAGATATAGAAGCTAATACAGCCGTCCCAAGGATAGGACGTGATACCCATTTGGGGGCATATTGAGTAGCAGCCTCTGACAAACAAAGTCCGGTTACAATACCCAAATGCGCTACATTATGCTGAAGTACGATTAACATGATGGTAGACAGCGTTACTACCCATAATAAGGAGTAACCAAACTCAGAACCAGCGGCAAAGTTAGAAGCCCAGTTACCCGGGTCGATAAATCCTACAGTGACAAGTAAGCCGGGACCGATATATCTGAACACATCCAGTCCCCCTAAATAGCGTTTATGGTCTTTACGCTTTAAATCCTTAAATATATTCCGCATAATAAAGTTCTGTTCTTTTTTCTTTAATGTTTGCACAAAATTACGATTAAATGCTATCAAAAACAATGTTTAATCTGGTTTTGTTGAAAGGTAGCAATCTACCTTAATGATAATAAATAAAACAATCCAGCCGTTTGTTCTGTTCATCAAAAACCCTTATCTTTGAACGTTATTTAATTTAAAATAAGACATTATATGAAAAAAATCCTCTCAGCAGTTTGCCTTACTGTACTTACATTAACCTCTTGCCAGCAGGCAAAACAAAAAGTATTCGAGATTGCTTCTCAAGAAGTAAATAAACAATGTCCTATGACTATAGACGAAATGACAAGAATGGACAGTACCAGTTACACAGGTGGTGATAACACATTTACCTACTATTATACCCTCACGGGTACTGCTGATGATCCTACTATTGCAGAGGCTACTCAAAAGCAATTGGCAGAAAGTCTTCCGGAAATTATCAAAAACACGGATGATCTTAAAATATACAGAGAAATGGATGTAACTATGCTGTATGTCTATCTATCAGACAAGACTCATCAAGAGCTGTTTCGTGTTAAGATAACACCGGATCTGTACAAATAAAAAAAAAGAATTTCTATCAAATAAAAACGGAGGCACTTAAAAATAGTGTCTCCGTTTTTATTTGATGCTATATTAATTTCAATATCCCATTTCGTGCAATGCTTTGCATAACTGATCGGGACAGGAAGTTGGACGGCCACTACACCGGATACCCTCCAGTCTGGTAATCACCTCCTCTACTTTCATCCCCTTCACTAAACGGGAAACTCCCTGTAAGTTACCATTACATCCACCCCAATAGGCCACTTCTTTCAGAATACCATTCTCTACATCGAGTTCAATATTCGTACTACAAGTACCCTGGGTTCTATAGACATACTTCATTATTCTCCGTCCTCAGGCGCCGGTTTCATATTAGTATATACATTCTGAACATCCTCGTCATCTTCAAGGCGTTCTACCATCTTATCAATAGTAGCACGTTGTTCGTCATTCAGTTCTTTTTCGTCATTCGGAATACGGGTAAATTCTGCAGCCTTTACCTCAAAACCATTGTCTTCAAGATATTTCTGAATCTGAGCAAATGATTTAGGATCACCATAAATTGTGATTTCTTCCTCATCCTCATCATATTCATCCTCTACTCCGTAATCGATCAGTTCAAGAATCAGTTCATCCATTTCCAATCCTTCTTTCTTGGCAATAGTGAACATAGATTTCCAACTGAACATAAAATCGAGGCTACCGGAAGTACCCAATGTTCCACCAAATTTATTGAAAACACTACGTACATTAGCTACAGTACGGGTAGTATTATCAGTTGCAGTTTCTACAAATACAGCAATACCAAATGGACCATATCCTTCATAATTCATTTCTTTATAGTCCTTCTGATCTTTACCCATTGCATTTTTGATAGCGCGTTCCACGTTATCCTTCGGCATATTCTCACGTTTTGCAGTAGCAACAACTGCACGCAGGTGCGGATTATTTTCAGGATCCGGCCCACCGGCTTTTACAGCAATAGCAATCTGTTTACCTATTCTCGTAAATGTACGGGCCATATTACCCCATCTTTTCAGCTTGGTAGCTTTTCTATATTCGAACGCTCTTCCCATTGGTCTATATTTTAATTATTAATTTTAAATTATTAATTTCCACAAGATTTCTATCTCAGTTTCGCATTTAGCTTTTCTTCCAGATTCTTCACTAGCTTAGACATGATTTTGTCAATCATCTTATCGTTAAGTGTCTGTGACTCGTCCTGCAACAAGAAACTCACTGCATACGATTTCTTACCGGCTTCCAGATTCTTACCTTCGTACACATCGAAAAGTTCTACCTCTTTCAAAAGTTTCTTCTCTGTTTCATACGCTATCTTTTCAATCTCAGCAAACTGAACATTCTTATCAAGCAACAATGCAAGGTCACGTTTCACAGCCGGAAATTTGGATATTTCCTTGTAACTGATCTTCACTGAACGAATAGCTTTCATCAGTTCTTTCCAGTCAAAATCAGCATAATACACTTCATTATCAATATCAAATGCTTTCAGCAACTTCTTCGTTACGACACCAAATGTAGCCAAACGTTTTCCACCCTTTGTATTAACAGAAAGAGCAGCTGCAAATATATCATCAGTCAGATTACCCACTACAAGATTGTGTAAATCAAGTCCCAGACGTTTCAGTATATTCTCTACATAAGCCTTTAACTCATACACCGAACTGTTTTCATCTGCATGCGCCCATGAGTTTGAAACTCTCTTGCCTGTCACCCATAACCCAAGGTGATAATCTTCCGCATATGCAGCCAATGTCTTTTCCGGATTCTTCTTATCGGCATCAAAGTAATAACAATTACCGAATTCAAAGAATTTCAAATCGGCATTCTTACGATTGGCATTATGAGCAATACTCTCAAGACCACCAAATAACAATGTCTGACGCATACTGTTCAAATCAGCACTCAACGGATTCATCAACATTACCAGATGATTAGAGGGATAAGTTTCCAATCCATCATAGTAGGCAGCACGAGTCAAAGAGTTATTCAATATTTCATTAAACCCGCAACCAACCAATTGTTCAGCAACCAAATTTTGTAATTTGTTTGATTTATCCGCATCACCTTTAGTTGTCAGGCTGGACTTCAATGTAGAAGGAATTTCCACATTATTGTATCCATAGATACGAAGGATGTCTTCAATCACATCACAATCACGTTGCACATCTACACGATAAGGAGGAACAGCCAATGTCAAACCTTCAACTGTTTCATTTGTAATCTTCATCTCCAGACTGGATACAATACTTTTAATTGTTTCCACCGGAATTACTTTGCCCACCAACGAATATATTTTCTCATACGCAAGCTCGACTACAAAATCCTGTGCAGGTGCAACGCAAATATCTTTAATCTCACTGGAGATTGTACCTCCCGCCAGTTCTTTCACCAACAAGGCAGCCAGTTTCAGACAGTAGATAGTAATATTAGGATCGATACCTCTTTCAAAGCGGAACGAAGCATCAGTATTTAAACCATGACGACGGGCTGTCTTACGCACCCATGTAGGATGAAAATAAGCACTTTCGATAAATACATCTGTTGTAGTTTCTGTAGAGCCGGAATCCAATCCGCCGAATACACCGGCAATGCACATAGCTTCTTCCTTATTGCAGATCATCAGGTCACGTTCATTCAACTTACGTTCCACACCATCCAATGTCACAAAAGGAGTACCTTCAGGCATTGTTTTCACAATTACTTCCCCACCCTTGATTTTATCTGCATCAAAGCAGTGCAACGGTTGTCCGAAAGCATGAACAATATAATTGGTGATATCTACTACATTATTAATAGGCCGCACACCAATGAGGTGAAGTTTATTCTGCAACCATTCCGGGCTTTCTTTCACAGTCACACCCTTTACAGTCACACCGGCATAGCGAGGACATGCTTCACTATTCTCTACTGTTACCTTAATATCAAGATCATGATTTTCTACGGCAAAAGCCTCTACTGATGGGCGCTGTAATGTAGCCTGTTTACCATTCTGAATAAGATAAGCATACAGATCACGAGCCACACCGTAATGAGAACAAGCATCTGCACGATTTGGAGTGATATCTACTTCAAGTACGTAATCACTCTTTACATTATAGTAATCTTTGGCCAACGTACCCGGAACAGCATCTTCCGGCAATACAATGATACCGTCGTGGGAGGTTCCGATACCAATTTCATCCTCTGCACAGATCATCCCGATAGATTCCACACCACGGATTTTTGATTTCTTTATAGTAAAGCATTCATCACCGTCATAAAGTTTCGTACCTAATGTGGCAACTACTACTTTTTGTCCGGCAGCTACATTAGGAGCTCCGCACACAATCTGAGTAGGTTCCCCATTTCCCAGATTTACTGTGGTGATGTGTAAGTGGTCTGAATTAGGATGCTCCACACATGTCAGCACTTCGCCAATCACGAGTCCTTCCAAACCTCCTTTAATGGTTTGAACTTCTTCCACGCCCCCTGTTTCCAGTCCGATGGAAGTAAGCGCAGCAGCTACTTCATCAGGTGTCAGATCGAAGTTAACATACTCTTTCAGCCAGTTATAAGAGATATTCATATCATTAAGTTTTTATTGTTTCCAAAAAGATTCGCAAAGTTAATAAGTTTTTTTGGTTGGCAGGGAATTAATATGTAGAAAATTAACTTTCACCACTTTCCTTTGCTATATTCTCCCGGCGAACAACCTACATATTTCTTAAAGCTGGTTGTGAAATAAGAAGGACTGCTGAAACCCACCATTACACTAATTTCTGCAACAGTATAACGCCCTTCTTTCAGCAAAGCACACGCTCTGTTAAAACGTATTTTTCGTACAAAATCAGTGGTAGACTCTCCTGTGATAGCCTTCATTTTCAAGTGTAATGCAGTGCGCCCCATTCCCATCTCAGAAGTAAAATCTTCTGTTAAGAATTCCGGATTACTCATATTGGCTTCAACAACATCCACTGCCTTTTTCAGGAAAGCCTCATCCAATGCATTAAAAGTCATTTTATGCGGATCAACTTCCAATGACTTTGCATAATGATCAAGAATGCGATAACGGGCACGTATAAAGTTCTGTATCTTCAGTATAAGTATACCCATCACAAAAGGCTTAGGGATATAATCGTCTGCTCCTGTCTGTAAACCTTCTAATTGATGTTCGATTTCTGTTTTTGCAGTTAACATCAACACAAAAATATGACACGTACGAATATTCCTTTTTATCAGTTTTGTTAACTTCACCCCGTCCATTACAGGCATCATTACATCTGTAATGACTACATCTACCTCTTGTTCATTCAGGAGCTTCCATGCTTCCTCTCCGTTAGTAGCTTCACAAACCTCAAATAAGCCTCTTAGTTCTTCCGCCAAATATCGTCTGATATCTTCATTATCTTCAACAATAAGTACTCTTTCTTTCTGCTTAATGGTATCCTTTGTATCAGTATCTGTTTCTTTCTCATTTATCTCTTTCACCTCATACTGAACACCATCCGGCAATACATTGCCCTTTTCTAGCATTGCTTGTTCTGCTTCGTCCGACATCCACTCGTCTTCTCTGTATACAACTATATTTTGCGGAATATATACCGAGAACACAGAACCTTTCCCCACCTCACTCTCCAAAGTGATTGTTCCATGATGAAGTTCTATCAGTTTTTTAACCAGGGATAATCCGATTCCACTTCCGTTTCCACCCTCGTGAACCTGATAAAAACGCTCAAAAATCTTCTTCTGATTCTCTTGAGTAATCCCTATCCCGGTATCAACAACCTGCAATAGCAAACAATTATTCTGTTCACGTACCTTTACCGTAATACTTCCACCATCACCTGTATATTTAAAAGCATTAGAAAGCAGGTTGTTTGTTATCAATTCCAGATATCTGGCATCAAAGATCCACTCATCATCATTTATCTCAATATATAGATTATAATCTATTTTCCGACTACGTGCCAACCGTTCAAAAGACATAAACGTATCACTTATCAACCGACAGACATTCCCTTTTTGTACTTTAAGGTGGAAAACTCCCAATTCAGCCTGACGATAATTCATTAACTGGTTCACCAGACGTAGCATTTTTTGTCCACTTTTCTGGGCATATTTCAATTGTGTACGAGTCCACTGATCGTCAATTCGGGCAAGTACTTCATGCAAAGGTGCAAGAATAAGAGTCAGTGGCGTACGTAGTTCATGAGACATATTAATAAAAAAGTGTATCTTCATCTGATTCAACTCTTCTTGCCTTTCCTTATCTTTTCTTTCCTGTTCTATCTGTGCCTGCATTATTTTGCGTTGCCAAAAGTAACGAAAGACAAAAGCCACTACTGTCAAAGCAAGAATAATAAACAGCAAAATGGCCCACCAGGTTTTATACCACACAGGCAACACTACAATCTCCAGCCGGGTGGGCTGTTCATTCCACCTCCCATCATTATTGGCAGCCTTTACAAGAAAATGATAAGTCCCGTCGGGAAGATTTGTATAAGACACTGTTCTTCTGTCTGAAGATATGTACCACTGCTTATCATATCCTTTCAACTGATAAGCAAACGTATTATGTTCTCCCGAAATGTAGTTAGAGACTACAAAATCTATAGAGAATGAAGATTGTGAGGATGTAAGTGTTATCTTGTCCGTCTCACTTATATTTTTCTGTAAAATACCCGTCTCATCATCCGGACGAATAGAACTTCCAAATAACTGAAAATCTGTAATCATCACCGATGGTGTATAAGGATTATCCATCAGTTTTTCCGGAATAAATGTCGTTATTCCCTTAATACCTCCAAAATACATTTGTCCATCCGATGCATGACAACAAGATAGCATATTGAATTGATTATTCTGCAAGCCGTCTACTCCCGTATAGTTCCTGAAGATTTCCGTTTCAGTATCCAAACAACTCAATCCTCTGTTAGAGCTTATCCATAACCGACCGAAAGTATCTTCCATAACTCCACAGATCACATCATTAAACAGTCCGTTCCGCTTCGTATAACAATTCACCTGCCCGGTATTATCATTATATTTATACAACCCTTCCCTGCTTCCAATCCAGAATATCCCATCATGTACTTCATATACACAAGTAATATAACTGTCATTCAATGGCGAATCTTTTGGTATAACGTATTGCAACTGTAATTCTTCTCCTATTTGACGATAGACCTGCAATCCATTTTCCCCTCCCATCCATATTCTTTGTTTCGAATCTCTGAACAAAACCCTGATCCGTCTACTCTGGAAAGGAGTACCATCTTTCTGCCTTGAAACAGCTACAGACTTTCTCTCTTTAATCCGAAATCTGGCCAAAGTATTTAGTGTTCCGATCCATAAAGCATCTTCTCCATCAGGAATAATGGCATACACATTCTCGTCTGAAAGTCCACTGTTGTAATATTCCATCTTACCCGATCTCCGATGAAGAACAGCTAATCCGCCTGCATGTGCTCCAATAAAAACCAGATCATTCTTTTCATCAATATAAATAGCCTTGATATTATTGGCACTGACCTTCTGATTGTTTTTTTCTACTTTCAGGGAATAAGAAGTGAACTTTTGGGTTGTTGTATTATAGAAATTCAGTCCGCCACCGTCGGTACCAATCCATAAATTCGATTCAGCATCTTCCACTATACAATTGACAACATCGCTACTCAATGAATTCTGAAACGGAATATGCTTCATATTACGAAAACGGTTTTTCAAAGGATGGTAATAGTTCACCCCTCCCCAGAAAGTCCCCAGCCACATCCCCCCTTGTATATCCCTAAAAATACAGCGAACTGAGCTTTGAGAAATACTTTCGGGTTGTACAGGATTATTTTTATAAGAAGTAAACGAGTCATTCTCTTCATCATAGATAGATAACGCATCAAACGTTCCTACCCACAAGCGATTCTGCTCATCGGACCTTAACGCGCGAACATAATTCGATGCTAAACTCCGTTTATCAGACGATATATGCCGGTAGTTTTTCCTCTCTCCTGTAAGAGGGTTTATCTTATACAATCCTTCTCCTTCAGTCCCTACCCACAAACAATCGGCAGCACTTTTCCAAACCGTATTAACCAGTCTTTTATTAAACGGGCCATACACTAAACTTAGTTTAGATTCTGTCGGACAATACGTAAACAAACCTTCCCGGGCACCTACATATATAATCCCATCTTGTTTCATCAACATCGAAAGTAACATGGGACCTTCAATATGGGACAATGACACCTCTTTAAAAGAAGTTTCTTTTATATCAAACAAAAACAAAGCTCTTTTCGTAATCAAAAGTAAATGGTCCGGATCTGCTTCCACAATTTTCATAAACTCTTGCCTCTGTCCCTCCTTTAAATATTCAAAATTTATGAAATAATCTTTCTCTTCGTTGTAATACGACAAACCGTTTCTTGTGGTAACCCAGATTCTTCCTTTACTGTCAATCAGAATAGAGTGAGCAATGTTATTTGCTATAGAAGTACTATCTGTTACATCATGTTGAAACACGGTACAAGTATATCCATTATATCTATTCACTCCATCATTAGTGACAAACCACATATTTCCTTTTGTATCCTGAGTTATATCAAAAACAGTGTTTTGGGAAAGACCCTTTTCTGATCCGATATGTGTAAATACGACCTCATTCATATCTACTGCCGAATGGAGAGAAGCCGAGAAAAGAAGAAGAAAGATTAATAGCAAACTGTTTTTTCTTATCATAGTATTATTACCAGTGAATAGTGTGACACAAATATATAGATTTACAACGGAAATAAGAAATATATCTTGCTCTGAATGGCTTTAATTTAAGTTCAATAACATTCTTCTGAAGTATCCAATGAACGCATCATTTGTTAATATCTTTAATCGTTTTTTAACGCTTTGGCTTTACTTTACAAGGTTGTACACTTATACCATACTAAAGTGTACAACCTTGTCTACCTTAAACCAGGAGGTTGATATTCGCTATAAATCAAGCAATTATACAACAAAAACATTCATACCTTATCTCACGTATCTTCTTCAAAAAGCTTGTAATTACTTTTTTGACAACTATACATTTGTCAGATACCCCCCCCAATTAATCCATAAAATTTATTTAGATCAGTTACACATAAACATCTATGTGACAGATACCAAAACGTTGTTTTAGTATCTGTCACATTTCTTTCTTATTTCTTAATCAACTTTCCTCCTGACGCTTTTCCATCAATCAGCAGCAAATACACACCCTCTGAAAGTGAATTAGTAGGAATAATCAAATGTGAAGTTCCTTTTGACTCAGCCGAATAAGCAATGCGCCCCATCACATCACACAGCTCTATCCGATGCAAAGCAACCGCATCCAGTTCTACAGTGAGACTTTCCACAAACGGATTCGGGAAGCAAGATACAGTTACATCTCCAACAGAATGAATACCCGAGGCACCTGTAGCTTTCCACATTTTAACAACATTCTTATTGGAATCTGCAACATATAAATCATTATCAGCATTCACGGCCAACCCATAAGGCATTCCGTAATCACTACCATCAACGGCACCTATCATTTTTGTGAATACTCCCTCCGGAGAAAAACAGCATACTCCTTTATAAGATAAAATATCCGAACCTTGTTTCTTATCCGCATCCAATGCTATTATCAGGTTTCCATCCGAAGTCTCTGTTATACCGGCTACATTATTATATCTATTAATACCATCTTCCCGTTTTATCAACGAAAACGGATATATCACATTATCATCATAGAAATCGACAACAATTACTCCGGTATTTTTATCCGAAATGTACATTGTTCCTTTCGAATCGAAAAAGACCTTTCTCACAATACGAAGTTTATCACATCCCGGTATTCCGTTATCCGGTGCCATCTGATCCAACACTTGAATCAGCTTTAACTCACTGTCATAAATATGGATAGCATTGTAAGAACTGCCTCCTACAGCTACATAAATTTTTCCATCTTTGCCTATAGTTACACCGGTAACGGCACTACCTACAACATCTCCGTTCATCTTTTTTATAGATACAGACTTCTCGAGAGTTCCATTTGCATCGTAAACTTTAATTTCCTTTTCTCCCTGATTGGCAACAAAAATTCTTCCATCCATATCGCAATCTACATCATAGGGTAGATTCAATCCCTCTGTGATTGTTAATAGTGTATTTTTGCCATCCAAAGAGGTTTTCACCACTTTATTATCACCCGAAAAGGCAATATACAATGCTTCTCCTTTAACGACTATTCCTTTGGGAGCTGTCCCTGATACAGAAACATCCGAAAGTGTATAATTCTGAGCATTCATAGAAGCGGCACAAGTCAAGGCCAAAGCGAACAATAATGTTTTTCCACACATAGTTTTTCGATTTAATTGTTTATAATTTATTTTGATTAAAAAATAATCTTCTTAACTACAACCTCTTCACGAGTAGTCACTTTTATCATAAGAACACCATGAGGATAATCGTCTAATGGCAACGTCAGATTTTCACCGTGCCCATAAATGGTTTTCACTACACGACCGTTTACATCCAAAACCGATACCGCAGCCGGAATTCCTCCAGTAACAATACAATAACCGGTAGCTTCTTTGTAGATTTCAATTTTCTCTTTTGAAGATATAACTTCCAATCCGGTAGCTTTATTGGTCAGTAATACTCTGTAAGTCTCTCCGTTGCCCGATTCGGAATAAGTCACTGTAGTGACTCCGTTTTCACTGGTTACTTTGACAGGGCTATCTACGTCGGTATTCCTATACTCTCCATCAATGCGGAAAGATATTTCAGAAATACGTCCCGGCATGTTCACCATTGCATCTGTAAGTGCATTGTTATTGGATGCACTCTCTCTATCCATATCCGGATTGGTGAAAGCAACATCCAGCATTCCGTTGTCCTCTTTCAGCACAATCATCATCGGTTTATTTACATAACGAATGTGCTTACACCCCGTGACATCTCCTTTTTTGAAGATAGATGCCATAAGGACTTTTTGTTGCCTGTGCCACAACACATGGCCTTCTTCATTTTGTTTCAGCACTTCAAAAGGAGAATTATTCCTATAAACGTCCGATTGTCCTTCTTCCGGTTTGATGAGCCAGGTGTAAGCATAAAGCGCATTGCTAGCTCCTTTTCCATGATTGATATATCCCAAATCGAACTTTTCGTTTTCTGACAGTGACAGGTTTCCCTGGTGAATCAGAAACAGATTTCCCCAATTATCATACACGGTCTTTTCATCCGGTCGCTGTACTGCCTTGCTATTCTCTCCTTTCAGATTCTGATAGAGAGTGGTGTGCACTTCTACATCTGCCGATCCCGACTTGATGCCACTGCCCATGCAATAAACCACATTGCCAAAAACAAAGAAAGATTTATCTGCGTAGAACGTCTTGTCAATGGCATTGTCATGCATCCGGTTGGTAAACAGACTCGTATTTTTATCGAAAGCAATCCCTCCGAGGAAACTCTGATCTGAGAAATTACGATGTTTATCTCCCACCGTACTAAAGTGTAATTCATTATCAGATAGCTGCTTTGCAGTTGTTCCGGGGAGATGTGTCCAATCCCATTCTTTGGGGCGTAAAGTCGATTGACCGTTTTGCAGATCGGTATATTCCACATGTCCGTAACTCAGATACCGTCCATATACATTCTCTGAGTTGGAACTCTCATAATCCCAGATATATTTGCTGAACCCTTTTATAGTAAACATCCACTCCGGCTGGCGATATACCAATAGCCCTGAATAAGGCATGAACTTAGTACCTGCAAGATTCGTTTCAGCATCCCCTCCTTTAGATGCAGCATCCAGAAGCAATTCCACTTCACCCAAACTTCTTGTATAACAAATATCTACGGCTGTTTTTGCCAAATAAGCACTTACCAAACTATGTTCAGGCTTCCACAAACGCAGGAAAGCAGCCTGAAGTTCAGTATCCAACTCTCCGGAAGACATCACCAGATAAGCATATGCCGGTATCAGCGTATGAAGTACCTCAGCCCCTTCGGGAAAACGTCCGCAAGTACTACCGGGCACAGCATATTCACCACAGAAGAAACGATAAGAAAGCAATGCATTCCTGAGAATATCGTAGATCTCATTATCCAGTTGAAAAGGCGTATCATGAAGCAGATAGTAGAGCATAGAAGCCACATAAACTACTTGAGGATAATAAGCACTCAGATATGTTCCACGGTGATGATAACCAGAACCATCAGGCTTGAATGAACCGGCAAATCCGGGAGCATAAGAAAAAGCATTATTCAGATATTTACAATAAGACTCCATAGAAGCAATCTGTTGATGCTTGTCAGTCATCATTAAGATAGCATGTAGTTTGGGTACAGCAAGTGAACGGATATAGTCGGCCAATTCTCCCGGTGTCTCCGGTACAATAAATGCATCTCCCAAACGGGTATACCAATGCTGAGCTTCGGTTATATGTTTACTCTCCTCTTCCGAAAGTTGATCACGCAACAAAAACACGGAATGATAAAAGCCACTGCTACGTAGCATTTCGAGATACAACGTCCCCAAAGCACTCCCATCAGCCCAACCTTGATCGTAATACCATTCATAAATCTTTTTTGCTTTATCCAAACTGGCAGAGTTATTATTAATACGATAATCAAATGCCAGTTGGAGTAAGCATGACTCATTGATATTCTTAAATGTTTTCAGTTTCACTCCATCCACCGACTTCCCATCAAATCCTAATGAAAATAACCCGGATTTATCAACCGTTCCATTCTCATCAATAGTGGGAGCATTACGCCGTCCGGTGCTCATCCAACTATTGACAGCTGTTTTACGTTTTTTATATATATCATTCGAAGTATATCTCCCTGTTCCTAAATACCAATTTTCCAATCTTTTACTTATTACCCTAATCGCCTCCTCCTGTTCGTCAGTCACCCCAACAGAAGAAGGAACTGAAATTTCACGAGAGGTCAAGTAAGATTCATCTCCTTTAATGGTACGATTCTGATAATCGGGCATCCTTTGCCAGGAACTGGTTGCTACAAATTCGATATAATCCAGATAAACCGTTCCGGAAGCTCCGGCAGGCATCTCAAATTTCATTGTGGTCAGTTGAGTACGATCATGTCCCATATCTTCTGTAAAGCATGCCCACAAACAACGCCATCCTACAAAGTTCATACGGAAATCAAGTTTACACTTCTTCACTCCCGAAGCATTATAAAATCCTATCTGCATCACATCATCCATAGCTTTTGAACTATATATCCACAAATTTACACCACCTTTACTCTTTGTCGATACTGTTTTAAGCGAAGTTAAGTTTTCTGCAGTCAATACACTTCCGGGCTCTATATTCCAACACAAAGCAGCATCACCTACTTTTACTTTTGCAGAGGAAATCGTTACAGTTCCTTTAGTACACTTCCATGCATTGAGTGCATCATCTTCTTCAAAAGAAATAACCTGTCCCTGTAGACCAAATGTCACAGTCAAAAAGACAAAAAAGAAAAAAAATTTGATTCTATTCATATTTTTCATTGATTAGTTCGTTTCATTATTGAATTCAATATATTACCAAGAACAGGATTAGTTGTCAATCTGCCTGCCAAATTAAGCGAAAGTAAAACAACCTGCCCTTTTCCATATGGTTTCTCAGCGACCACTACCTGATCTTTAAAAGTCAGTACAGGCACGAATTCCGGAGCACGAAGAGTAGTAAACGTATAACGCTGCGGTGCATTCACCGATGAATCAAATGCATATTTCAAATCCGTACTTCCACTTTGACGCAACCAGGGATGCGACGCATTACGAAATAATATCCAACTATGTCCTTTTAAGTTGTCCGGTTCAACACTACTCCCACAAAGTTCCGCATCCTCCGCCAATGCTTCTCTCAAGAAAACCACCTTTGCTCCATTCCTAACAGCTTTATCTATTTCCTCTTTTCGCAGCATATAGGCTTTAAGATCACTGATAAGAATAATATTCTCAGGCACTATATTTCCTCCACTTTGCCTTATCATTCTTGGCTGAAACACACTTAGTATTTCTTTCTCGTCAGCACATTCACCTAATGGATATATCACCTGGGAATCTTCTATTGATAACCTGGGAAATACGGTACAACTAAATACATCCTCGTGAAGTTGCTCTCCTGTACTCTTACTGAATAGTCCAATTCGTATTATTACTACAGAACGTCGATTAACCTCGGGCAACTTCACCTTCAGAAATCCTTGGAACGCAGACCCGTCACTGACAGTAGGTATTACAGCATCACATTGTCCACTATCCAATACCTTTCCTGAATATTCCATCACATATCTCAACTGCATATCTGAGAAATATCGACCATCATTACAAATCCATATCTGAAAAGGATACTCTTCTCCCGCATAAAACAAGTTGCGTTCAGACTCTACCTGAACTGCCAGTGGTGTTAGAGCTTCCCGATAAGCAAACCATGCTTTTTTAGGATTCCTTTTACAATCCATGATTGCCTTCATCCAACCATTGGGCCAGGCATCGATAAACAGATGGACAGCAAACGAGTTCATACGAGGCATTCTCCGGAAAGCACGTGCTACTTTGGATATTCCCCAAGCTTGATGAGTCTGACTCTCTTCCACCCAATCCTCCATACTTTTCTGGGTTTCAAACCAATGCCAATGCCTATCCCAAGTCTGAGCCTTCGAATGACGAGCTATCAGATTCTTGGGAGACCAATCTCCTACCAAGTCCGTCCGTAACCACTCCTGAGGATAATATTTACACATAACTTCGACAAAATCAAGTCCTTCAGCCCCGAACTCACCACAACCATACATCCAGCCTTCCGGAACTTTCATCCAATCGCCTCTGCACATTCTATCTATGGAAATACCATGATTCTCATACCATATATTATATAGATGGTGGTCTGGGAACCCGCCGTTAGGCATTTGATAGTCTCCGTCTATATACTTCACTACCCGATCGGGATTCTCATGATGCACTACAACATCCAAAGCTTCAAACAACCGTTCATATTCTTGCCGATTTAAAGCGTGAGGTTTTTTCCCGGCCATCGATTCATTCAGATAACTCAGCAAAATAACAGAGGGATGACTACGTAATAACCGTTCTATATTACCCGCCTGTTTCAATATTTCACTGTATTGTTTGTGATTAATATAAGCAAATAATGGTAAATCTGACTGTAACAATAACCCCAGACGATCTGCATAATCGTAGACTTCTTCGGGCATTGTCCGTTGTGTAGTTCTGATAAAATTCATATTGGTCAAACGCGCCAGCAAAATATCATCTATTAGCTGAGCTGTGTCTTTCCGCATCACATCCAACTGAAAGAACCCCATTGTATTAGCCCCTCGCAGACGAATTTCTTCTCCATTCAGCAGCATTCGTCCTTTCGGGATACTACTGGCTGATATTTCAAAAGAACGCATACCAAATTGTCGCTTACGACTATCGAGTCTTACCCTTCCCGTTTTATCATACAACTCTACCTGTGCCTGATATAGCCAGGGACTTTCAGGTGACCAAAGCCTTAACTCCGGTTTAAGCATAGATATCTCAATTGAGGTGACTACTCTCCCACCCACAACTTCCACTTTCTGCCATTGATCCCGAGTTACACAACAGGCAAAATTTTGCCCGTAAACACTATATTTCAACATAAACTCTTCCGCTTCATCTCCATTTGCCAACTCTATTTCCACATGAAGAATAATTTTTTTATCCTTTAAGTTGGGACGAGGAAATATATCTTCAATATATGGAACCGAACGAGTTTCCAGATAAAGGGACTGGTATATCCCATATCCGGCAGGGCAACAAGACCATCCAGTGAAAGGATCGTCCCATCCCGGAGAATTACTAGCAGCTAATTTATGTCCCCAACGGCGATTCTCCCCTTCACTTCCCAGTAAGGAATAATCATTGCGTAACCTAACTAACAGAATATTCTTCCCCTTGCGAGCATATTTCTTTATATCAAATTCAAACGAATCGAGCATTCCTTCGTGATAACCCACATGATGCCCATTCAGAAATGCATCTGTATAGTAATCTGCTCCATTAAAGTGAAGCATTAAGGCAGGAAATGAAAACATATTTTCGGATAATTCCAACTCTACCCTATACCAGGCGGTCGATGGCCCTTGTGGGCCGTGATAGTAAGGGATGGGTACTGAATCCCATTGTCCCTCTCCCCGCAACAAACAAGTAAAGTCTTCCCGGTCTTCTTCCGTCTCATAACGAAATTGCATCTTCGATATCACCAGACGCCTCCTTACATCCACACTCTTCGGTGCCACATCTTTCAGATATACCGCAAGGTCTTTTCTCATCCGGTTCAGTGCTTCCTTCATTTCCTCCGAATTATCAATCTTTTCCATTGGCTTAAACTGATATCCAGTCGTTCCACTCCACTTTAGCTGTTTATCCACAGGTAAAGTTTTCCCAAGTGGACTTTCCAAAGTCCGGAATAGTTGTTCTCCTGATTCGTTCTGAGCAATCTTAGTATAGAAATCAGCTTCCGTTTCAACTTTATTCTGAGCACATAAAAAGAAATCTCCAAAACCAATTAATAGTCCTAGTATCGTATAGATAATTTTTATATACATTTCATATGGTTTAATTAAAAGTCAGCAGTTTCTCCTCTCCGGCCCTCCATGACAACACCCGTCTCTCATCTTTATAAACGACTGTAGCTTCTGCCGGGTATTCACTTCGAATGGTTGCAGTCCGCAGTTTACCATCTTGCCATTCCATATTCACCAGGAAACCACCTCTTGCTTTCAATCCGGTAATCTTTCCTTCTTTCCACTCCGTCGGCAAAGCAGGAAGTAAATGAATATTTCCAAGATGGCTTTGCAGCAACATTTCTGCAATACCGGCAGTAATCCCGAAGTTTCCGTCAATCTGAAAAGGAAGTGCATTAAGCATATTCCGATACAATCCGCCTCCTTTTTTGCTTTCCACAAGCGGATCAATAAAACTCATCAGATTTTTTAATGCGGCATATGACTGCTCACCTTCATACTGGCGTGCCCATAAAGCTGTTTTCCATGCCATACTCCAACCTGTGGTTTTATTCCCCCGATCAATCAATGTTTGCCGGGCAGCTTTGAAAACCTCCGGTGTATCAGGAGTAATATCACAGCCCGGATATAAACCGAAGAGATGTGACAGATGACGATGTTGAGGTTCTGTCTCCTCATATTCTTTATCCCACTCCAACAATTGTCCGTGTGAACCGATTTGATATCCGGCTAAATATTTTGATTTCTGTTCAAGCATTTTACGAAACTCTATATCAATATCCAGTAGCTCAGCAGCATGAATCGTATTTCCAAACAGATTTCTGATAATAGCCATATCCATAGTCAATCCTTCACATACAGCTGCTTCTCTCTCATCCGGCATACGAAATGTATTTTCCGGAGAAGTACTGACCGGAGTCACCCATTCTCCTTTTGTATTCTGCACCAGCCATTCGGAACAAAAACGTGCAGACTCCTTTAATATCGGATAATACTCTCTTAAAAAAGCAACATCTTTCGTATAAAGATAATGCTCCCAGATGTGACTACACAACCAGGGACCAGACATATTCCAGAAAAACCAATGCACAAATCCATCTGCCGGATAGGCTTCCCGCCAGATAGACATATTATGATGGGCAATCCAACCATTTCGCCCATACATATTACGGGCAGCCTCCTTACCCGACTGTGCTATTTCTTCGATAAATGTAAAAAGCGGCTGATGACATTCGGACAGATTAGTTACTTCAGCCTGCCAGTAATTCATCTGCAAGTTAATATTTGTCGTATAGCCCGAATTCCAGGGCGGAATTATTTTATCATTCCACAAGCCCTGTAAATTCAATGGCTGCCCTCCGGGACGGGAACCTGAAATCATCAGATATCTGCCATATTGAAATAATTGTGCTATTAATGACAGATCAGTCTTCGTTTGAAATTCTTTCAACCGGATATCTGTCGGCTTATCTTTTTGATTCGGAAAAGATGGTAATACCAGGTCTACCCGTTTGAACAGAGACTGGTAATCAGCGACGTGTTCATTTCTGATTTGCTGATATTCTTTGCCGGCAAGTTTTTTCTGCTGTGCTTGCAGTTCTTTTGCCACATTCTTCCCTGCCTTTGACGGACTCTTATCAAAACCATTGTAAGAAGTTGCTGCATAAAGCAGAAATGTTATTTCCGACGCATCTTTCACAACCAGTCTGTTACCTTTGAGGGTGATTACTCCATCCTTCTTCAGCGGTATAACGCAAGCTTCAAATGCCATACCTGTGTCTTCTGCATAAATCACTTGTTCCGTACGGATCACTTTTCCCCTTTCATCAAAATATTCAGGATGCAGACGCTCTGTATTATATTTCCTCATCCCCTCAATAGTTCTCCGCTGTACATGTGAAGGAGCCCGTCCTTCCATCTGAAGTCTTCCTCCTTCAGTGGACAGATGAACCGGATGCAATGATGCAAGTTGCATCTCAAAGTGTAATACCGGCTTTTCAGCCTTTAAATGTATTACGATAGCCTGTCCCGGAAATGAAGCAAAGACCTCTCGTAAAATCCCTGTCCCTCCTTGTTTATACCGGGTAGTAACCACTGCCTGCTCCACATCCAGCGAATGAACATACTCCGTCACTTCTCCTTTCATTTTGAAATCAAAACAGACATCTCCAAAAGGCTGATATACTTCATTAAGCCTGCCTATCCATTCATATTGCATGATCTTCTCGGCCTCAACATTCTTACCCTGCTTCAGTAAATCCCGTACTTTTTCATATTGAGGCAGGATACAAGTAGAGCGGTTTAATGCACCAGGTTCACCACTATACAATGTGTTTTCGTTAAATTGTATCCGCTCTTTTTGGGTATCTCCAAACACCATAGCTCCCAACCGCCCGTTTCCGAGAGGTAAAGCCTCTTCCCATACACGGGCGGGAGTTGTATACCATAACGTCAGATCATTCTGTGCATTTACACAAAAAATCGGCAAACAACAGATCACTATTAACCAAATCTTTTTCATAAGCTTTTCTTTCGGAGATTAAACATATAGTTATTACCACGTATCGTCAAAACACGTACTAATGTATTTCCATCTTCATATTGAACTTTCAACGGAGTAACAGGACTATAAACGTCATACATACCATTAAGAACCAACTCTGTTTCAATAGCTCTTTCTTCCTCTATCACGTCTTCTTCTGATAAACCGTCCATACTGGTTCTCGAAACTCTCCGCATATCCGGCTCTGAAAAGAAAACTTTCATTTTATCTTTATCCTCACTTTCTATTATATAGGAAAGAGGAATATTAACACGCTTCACTAACAATGAATCAAACGTCTGATCCTTATTAAAAACTGCTCCATAGGTGATATCCCTGTCTTTTACTCTCACTATATGAGCTTTATCATCCTGACGCAGAATCTGTATGGGTGTATTTTCTGACAACAGGTGTGCAGCCAGTTGTTTATCTCCGTTAGTAACTACGTAATATTGATACCCTGCCCGGTCGGGAGCTACGTCATGATCAATGTATGCAATTGTAAACGAATCATTTTTTTGAACTACCGGATCACAATCTTTCATAGCATACAACATACCTGAATGATCATTGAGTAATACTCCTGTTTTACGTTTCTCCATCTTCACTTTTTGTTTCACAGGAGACTGAAACAGAGTCGTTACAGTTTTATGTTGCTTATCGCCATTACGGATATCAGATCCAAGACATAGAATAATATCATCTATTACAAAAACCGATTTGTTAGCACGAAAACTATCATCATATTTCAAATCATGCAGCCTCATCGAAAACATAGACCGTTGACCGGTAGTACTGACACCACACAAAAAGGTTTCATCCGAGAAATTGCGGTGCTTATTTTTCTTCGCTCCCAATTCTGTAACAGGTAATACAATAGAAGTAGTTCCCGACAAATAATTCCAGTCAAAAGCCTGATTAGCCGGATAGAAGCTACGGGTATTTTTCCCAAAATGGAAATACTCAATCTGCCCGTAAGACAAATAGCGCCCATATAAATTTTCGGATACAGACGATTCATAATCCCATATATATTTGCTAAACCCTTTTACATTAATATGATAATCTTTATTTTTGACTACCAACAAACCGGAATAAGGCATAAACAGAGAACCTTCCGGCGCTGATTCCTCTTCTATATCCATTTGTAACAGCTTGATCATAGCTTCTGCTTCGCCCACACTGTTAGTATAAGTAAGATCAGAATTCACCTCTGCCATAAACGATTTTACTACATCCGGATTTTTGCGAACCAAGCGTTTAAAAGCAGCAGTCAGTTCAGTATCTGTTTCGGGAAACGACTGAGCAACATAGGCAAAAGCCGGCAACAACTCCTGCAATACTTGTTGTCCACGAGGGAAACGTCCTACCGTACCTGACGGTATATTCAGATTGGCCGAAAAAAATCTGAAAGTAAGTAATGCTTGTTTCAGGTGCGTCAATGAAGATTCTGAAAGAGCATAGGGGGTATCGTGCAAAAGATAAGCTACTAAAGATGCAGCATAAAGTGCATGAGGATAATATGCGCTGTTATAAGGACCCCGATGGTGATAGCCTGAATAATCGGCTTTGATAGTCCCAAAGAAGCCCGGACCAAAATCAAGTGCATTATTCATATAAGAAGAAAAAGCTGTCATAGCTGCTTGCTGTTCTGTCAAATCAGTCAACGAAAGTGCATATATCAATTTAGGTAAAGCCAATGCACGAAGATTATCTGCTACTTCTCCGGCATGTTCAGGTTTCTGATAACATGCTCCGAACATTGTGAACCATTTCAAGGCTTTCAATTCCCGATTCAACTGAGCTTCAGATAAATTGTCTTTTAACAGAAAGAACGAATGAAAATATCCTGCACTGCGCAGTTTCTCAAAGCATAATGTTCCCATTCCGCTACCATCAGCCCATCCCTGATCATGAAACCAATCATAAATATAGAGTGCTTTCTTCAGGCTATTTTCTGATTTGTTTTTCCGGTAATCTAATGCCAGAGGTAATAGAATGTACTTATTAATGTCCGGGAAGGTAGCTACATTTGTAACACCTGCTTTAGAGAAGTATAATGGAAATAATCCTTCTCCCATTGCCACTCCATCGGCATCATATCTGATTTGAATTTCTTCCGCAGCTTTCAAACCTTTCTTTATAAAATCACTCTCACCTCTTTTTCTGATTTCTACCATCGGATGATTATCAGCAGACTGATCTCCTAAATACCACTTCATCAATCTGTTTTTAATTGTCTCAACTCCCTTTCTATTCTCATCTCTGACAATCACGTCCGAAAGATCGGGAAATGTATTCCGATATCCTATAAAATCGTGAATCAAACTATAATCCTTTTGATTTACCTTATATTGTGCGTCTGACATCTTCTGCCACGAAACCGTAGGAGTAAACTCTACATAGTCCAAATATATAGTCCCGGTTTCTACGTTCTCAGGCATTATCATAGCACAGGAGGTAATTATAGTTCCCGGCTTCATCAGCATATCTTCCCTGAACTTAGCCCATACACAACGCCATCCTTTAAAATCCATTTTAAAAGGTAGCCGACACACCTCTGCTCCGGATTCATCAGCAAACGAGAGATACATATATTCTGTGACCGGTACCTCATTATATATCCATGCTGTAATCCCACCATTAACCGACCGGCTTGCAGCATCCAGAGACTCCTTTCCTGTAAAACGCACAATGGCATTTTTATCCCATACTACTTTAAGTGATTGTTTGCCTTCTTTATACTTTAAACGGGATACTTCAAGTTTTCCACCATCGATACTCCATTCTTCCGGTACTTTTTTATTCTCAAAAGAATAGACCTGTGCTTTCATCACCTCTGTAATGAAGCATAAGAGATAAGCAATCAAAACCCATTTTTTTATTTTCATCTTCCAATTTACTAATTATTCACCACCGGTTGCACAGTTCACACAGCTTTATACATTCAATAGACAATGTAATATCTCTGCAAATCCTGCGATACCGGTGGTAAAATCAAATCCAATTTATCCTAAAAACAAACCTTAATAACCCGGATTATTCAATGAGCCCAATGCCTTGTTCCGTTGTATTTCCATCAATGGTATCGGAAATAGCTCATGCTTACCTGTTACAAACCGATCTCCTTTACCTGCAGGAAAAGCATTCAATGCATATTTATATTTCTTCGGATCACCATCAGGTAAATTTTCGGTCGACTTCATATACTTATACATGTTCTCCAATGATTCTTTCAAAATACCCCAGCGAATCAGATCATATTTACGAGTACCTTCATAACACAGTTCAAAGCCTCTTTCCCAATACAAAGCGGTTCTGAATTTACCCGCAGGAGTAGAATCATCAATGAAATCAAGATCTATCACTTTCGGTGCTTTATAAATAGCAGCATAATTAGAGAAGTCTTTTTTCAGTTCTGTTATCCCGGCACGCTTTCTAACCATATTTAACAGTTCAACAGCCTCATCGGTTCTATCCAGCTCATTCATAGCTTCAGCTACCATTAATACTACATCCGGATAGCGCAAAACCGCATAATCCACATCCGTATTATTAGGATCTTTAGACATACCTACCCCAATCCATTCTCTTCTCCACTTGCCCGGATAATAGAATTTATTGGAAGGGGTATCCGGACTTGTAGCTGGTTTTTTCGGATCGTAAGGCTTAATATTATATACTTTCTGACTCTTATTATCAATTTTATATTGGCATATATTTACATCCAGACGAATATCATTCTCGTCATAGAAAGAAGCCCACGTAGGAAGGACTACAAAAAAGGAATTAGCACGTCCGTAAATACTGGCCTGGTCTGTTGAAGGACCAATGTAAGTCCCCCACATACCTGCACCGGGAGCTTTCCCGTCGGGAGTGTAGAATGCTATTTCCCAAAGCGTCTCTACCGGTTCATCTACATTCTGGCAATAATTTTTCCAGGCTTGTTCGTATCCTCCGGAATAAAAATTATGGAAACCACTCTTTTTGAAAGCTTCCCATTCTGTCAGGATTGCATTGAAATACTCTTTTCTTTTATCTTCAGACGGGCGTGAGAGTTTAGCATCTGCTTTCAGACTATATCCGGCTCTTTGCAATAATGCCCTCATAGTTAATGCTCTGGCAGCTCCCTGAGTTGCCCGTTCCGGACTTGTATTTACATCAGCCCATGGAAGCTGAGTTCTGGCTATTTCCAGATCCGACATAATCTGATCATAGATTAATTCACGATCTACACGAGGAGAATAAGCATCACTAACTGAAGCCGTATAGGTTGTTTTATACGGAACATCTCCCCAGTTTCTCACCAGCTGTAAAGCTATAAAAGCACGGAGAAAGCAAAGTTCACCTTCATACTTCTTCAATGTTTCATTACCTATAGCATATTCCTTCATTGAACGAATTCCATCCAATGCAAAATTCGCCCTGTCAAGTCCTTTGTATTTTGCATCCCATGTAGATTCTATCCACTGGTTATTTGTTGAAACCATATAATGCGAAATATCACGGCGCAGATTATCCGTATTAGTACCTGATACATAATACATATCATCGGAGGTAGGTATGGCCATTTCTGCTTGCCCGTAATGTCCCATACCTCCTAAAGTGTTGTACACGGCAGCAACAGCCATATTTGCATTAGGAACTGAGACGAAATAATTGGTTGAATCATAATAGGATTCAGGGGTTTCCGTCAATAGATCGGTACAAGATGTCAGTCCGGACATCAGACAGAAGATTGCTATATATTTTTTCATATTATTTTTCATCATTATCAGTTATTAAAAAGTAATGCTTCCACCACAAACAAAAGAACGGCTTCTCGGATATCCTCCCCAGTCCACTCCACGTGTAATTCCATTGCCCATTGTTGAAACTTCCGGGTCAAATCCACTGTATTTAGTAAAGGTATGAATATTATTAGCCGTCAGATATAAACGTAATTTCTTGATAACCTTTGTCTTCTTCAACATACTTGCCGGGAATGTATATCCCAGTGAAATATTATTGATTCGCAAAAACGAGCCATCTTCAATTGCCCATGAGTGCATGAACTTATCGCCATCCTGCATATCACTGTAACAAGCTACTGTTTTACCCGAATTTAAACGTGACAATGCAGTAGGATCAGTAATCTTCTTACCATCCTCTCCAATCGTTACCCAACGGTTCGATGAATTGGCAATATCAAGTACTGTAGTATTTCCTGTTCTTCCGGAAAGAGTATTAGCCAATTTCGTTGCATTCAGAATATCTCCTCCCAAACTGAAGTTAAGGAAAATACTCAAATCGAAACCTTTATAACTGAACGTATTATTCATACCTCCATACAAATAAGGATTTGTATCACCAATGACTGTCCTGTCATTATCATCAATAACCCCTTTGCTCACCCCTTCATCATCTACGTTCTCAAACTTCCAATATCCCGGTTGTGGAGCATTATTCTTATTATAGGGAATACCCTCCTTCAATGTATATTTTTTTGTTGCAGGATCATAATTAAAATCATCCACCTGATATAATCCAACTGTTTTCCAACCATAAATCCGCCCTAATGATTTTCCTACTTCAACGATATAGTTATTCTGATTCCATCCGAATTTAGCTTCTTCCAGAAAACTATCCTGATCGTTTAAGGCGATCACCTTATTTACGTTATGCGATAAGTTCAGATTGGTAATCCATTGAAAATCCTTAGTCTGGATATTAACAGAAGTAATACTGATATCAATACCTTTATTTTCAGTTTCACCAATATTCTGAAGCATTGTGCTAAATCCTGAAGAGGTAGGAATCTTTGTATTTAAAAGCAGATTGGAACTACGGTTTATATAAAATTCCGGAGAGATGGTTAAACGCTGATTAAAAAATCCGAAGTCAAGACCGATATTTAATGTTTTGTTAGCTTCCCACTTCAGATCTTTATTCGGAATCTGTGTAGAGGCAAACCCATTGGTTATTCCTTCTCCATTCGGATAAAAATTGTTATTACTACCCATAATCGGTAATGAAGCATAACTGCTAATTCTATTATTACCAGCCAAACCATATCCTATACGCAACTTCAGATCAGAAAACACATTCAGATTCTTGATAAATGCCTCCTCACCTACACGCCATGCAGCAGATACAGCCGGAAAATATCCCCATTTATTGTTGGCGCCAAATTTTGAAGAACCGTCAGCACGCATGGAAGCAGAAAATAAATATTTATCTGCATACGAATAGTTCACACGCCCAAAGAATGACAAGAGAATGTCATCATCATTATAAGATGATTTTGGAGTTCCCGGAGTAGCTCCCAACGACATATCATTCAAACCGATATCATCATTTGGAAAGTTAGAAGCACTGGCACTGAACCAACGGCTCCAACGTGCCACATATTCTTGTCCCAGCATCACATCATAACTATGTTTTTTTACCTTTCCTGCATACGTCAAAGTATTTGAAGTTGAGAAACTACCTTGTTCATTGTTCTGCAAAGTACCATTAATGCTCGAACGTTTGGCAGTAGAAGAAAGTGCTCCGTAAAATGTTTCCGTACGACGGGTAGAGAAACGGGCTCCTGTAGTATTTTTAAAAGTCAATCCCTTCAATAATTCATAACTCAGACTACCATTGATCTGTATGGTCCGCTGTTCTCTTTTCTTATGTTCCGAGAGGGCTGATATAATAGGATTCTGCATTGCATTCTTATCGTCATCATACAGTGGATCATCATTCTCGACCAACTGCCTGTCATCTCCCAACATACCGGCAGTAGGACGATAAGATAAAATAGATCCCATCTTATTAAATCCATAATTATCACCGGAAGTTCCCATACCATATACCGTAGTATGATCAAATGAAATTGATCCCGAAGCAGTCAACCGGTCATTCGGTTTATGATCAACTTTCAGTTTAGCGTTGTGCTTGCTGCTCCCACTGGCTTTCATCAGCCCTTCTTCATCAAAATAGGCATATGACATGTTATATCGCAACTCTTTTGTTCCTCCGGCAATGCTTACACGGTGGTTTTGCATAACTTTTGTTCCTCCGAAAACCTCTTCCTGCCAATCTATACCTTTACGATTTGCATAATTCTTTTCAATATCGGCAAAGTCACCATATAAATTGGTAAACCCGGTTATATTACCGGCATCTATATCTTCATCCGAGAAGTTTCGTCTTTCATAATCCAGAAACACATACTCCTTTGTTGAGAGCATATCCAACTTACTTGCCAGTTTGGAGAACCCAACATAAGTATCATAAGAAATAGAGAATTTATTATCATTCTTACTGCCAGTTTTGGTAGTAATCACTACCACTCCATTGGCTCCACGTGCTCCATAGACAGCTGTTGAAGAAGCATCTTTTAGAATATTAATAGATTCAACATCTGCAGGGTCTACAGACGAGAGACCATCTTCGCTTGGAAAACCATCAATAATATACAGCGGTTCATTACTTTGCGTAATAGAAATTCCTCCACGTACACGAATAGAGATAGAAGATCCCGGTTCACCTTCATTTTGTGTTACCATTACTCCGGAGACACGTCCTGCCAAAGCTTGGGTGATGTCCGACACAGGTACTTTAGAAAGAGCTTCCGCATCCACAGAAACAACAGATCCTGTAATATCCTTACGGGCCATTCCACCATAACCAATTGCCACTACTTCATCAAGCATTACGGAGCTTGCTCTTAAAGTTACATCAATCTTACTTCTTCCTTTCACCGGTACTTCCTGGGTATCCATTCCTATAAAAGTAAATACCAGTACATCTTTGGAAGGATTGTCGGATTTTAATTTGTAATGACCATCCAGATCGGTAATCGCCCCTACTCCGGGCGCTCCTTTTAAAGTAACATTTGCTCCAATGACTTCCAGACCGTCACTGTCCACCACTTTTCCTGTCACCGTAATACTCTGTGCATACACCACAAGGTTTGTAAGTAGAAGAAATACTACGAAAAGACATCTTGTTTTTCTTTGCATAATAATTAAATATAAAGTTATACATAAAGTTAGAATAAGAAAGGATACAGAGTACGTTTCTTATCGATATTGCAAATATATTAACTCGTTCACACAGGTCAAAATTCAAATGTTTCGGGTTTATTCAAAAAAACAGATTTCCATTTTGTTTTCGTTCGCACAAAGTTAGATATCGTTCATACCGTTATAAATCAACGGTTTCAGAGTCAGTATTCAACGATCTGATAACAGTTCATATATTACTATCATTAGATTATAAATTGTTTTTTTATTCATATTTCGTAGTAACTATCGCTTAAATGAACTTCATATGTAAATAGCAAAGAAAAGTTTTCTTCATAGAAACAGCCCGTTGACTAAAAAAAATGGATTATATTAAATAATAAAATCAAAAAATAAATACAAACAACATTATTTTTAAAATACTACAAACCAAATCATTACAAATTATATTGGAAATCAGATAGATAAAATTTTATTTATAAGATATATTGTATTACATTTACCGGATAACAAACAATAAAACAACATGAAAAACACTCTTAAAAAAGCTGCTAAACATAGTTTAATAGCAGTAACTTCTCTTTTCTATTTTTCCTGTGTTAACAATATTCAACTGTTAGAAGAGCCTACTCCTCTACCTGTTTCGGGTAATATACCCATCACTATTTCCGGACGAATATTACAAGTCCAGGCTCACACACGTATCACTGATAACAAATTCGACAACGACAATGCCATTGGACTTTATGTATTAGCCCAACCGGAAAATCTAAGCGGATCAAGACACATAGAGAATATGCGCCTTACATATTCATCAGACGGATTTACGCCTAAAGAAGAAATATACTATCCTAAAGGAGAAGGTAAATGCGATTTTATCAGTTATTACCCTTATCAGGAGGAGGGAATTATACAAGGAAGTAATCACATAAAAGTCAATGTCAGCACCGACCAAAGTTCAACTACAGAATATAGTAATTCAGATTTCATGGTAGCTAAAGCAACCGGGATCTCCCCAAGCCTGAAGGCCGTAAACTTACAATATAATCACAAGTTATGCCAGTTAAGTATCATTCTACAAGTTTACGAAGAAGAAAATATCAATGAGCTACAGCAGAATGCATCTATCAGTATCAGCAATCTGAATACAAAAGCTACATATAACATGGATACAGAGTTATTCAGCGCATTCAATACCCCACAAAGCATTACTCCAAACGGAAAATGGGAAATAGACGAAGAAAGTCACCAACTTACCGGAAAAAAAGTCATTTTAATACCACAACCTATAACGCCCGATTGCGAATTAACATTGCGGGTTAACAACAAAGTTTATTGTGCATCCATGCCAACGGATCTTACTTTAGAAAGTGAAACCGGTTGCGAACTTTTACTCAGATATGACTCAAGGGTAGGAATAGGAGGAATCACAACATCTATAAGTGATTGGAAACCAGGCAGCAGTGGTAGTACAGATCTTGACGAAAAAGTTGATAATAGCTCGGTAACTGTTTCTGACTTAAATTTTGAGAAAACCGGTATATACAACCTGACAACTTCATCGGATATAGTGATCGGAGAGATCTGTAAAGAATACCTGTTAGGTGATAATATCGATGCACAAGCTATTGTTTTATATCCTACAAACAATTCAAACAAAGGAACTGTACTACAAATACTTGGTGAAATTCAAAATATACATGGAGGAAATATCAACTGGGATAAAACAAATAATTCATTTACCTACATAGCTGGAAATAAAGCTCCAATAGAACAAATTTATGTAGACGAAAATGGAAATATAATCTTTGAAAAAAGTGAGGACGTACAACAAATTCAAGCCAAAGAAAGTGTGTTAACAGATATCAGAGGTGCCGAAACAAATATTTATCCAATTGTAAAAATAGGTACTCAATACTGGATGCAGGAGAATCTGAAGACAACTAAGTATAATGATGCGACTTCCATTACCAATAATACAAACAATCTGAAGAATACAACAGCAGGTTATTACCTATCATATTCTAACTATTTCTATAACCAGGCAGCTATTACTACAGGTAAGATGGCTCCTCAAGGATGGAAACTACCAGATAATACAGAATGGGAGAAATTAAAAAACTATATTAAAGATGAAGCTGCGGTATTGAAGACAGATACATGGACATCCTATAATAGTATATCCCAAGCTAATAATAAAACCGGATTTAACGGAAGCCCAATTGGTATTTATTCTAAATCCGATAAGGGTCTGTATAGTTATAGTTATTCTAAAGAGCTTGTAGGTTATTGGAGCATAAAAAAAGAAAACCAAACACCTGATGATAAAAGTTTTTCTCTCAGCTATAAACTAAATGAAACAGGAGGAGTCAAAAACTCCGATTACTGTGCCTATTCCATACGTTGCCTAAAAGAGTAACACATATGAATACCTATATCCAGACAATAATTCGTACAAATATCATTGCATTGAGTGCTTTGATAGCCAGTTCGTGTGTCAACAGCATCGGAGAAGAAGAAAAAGAAAAGACTTCTATTACTCCCAGTGATATTCCTATCAAAATATCGGCAAAAACACTCCATACTCAAATTTACCAAAAAGAGTGTAATGAAGCTATTGGAATATATGTTCTGGTATCACCTGCGACTTTGAGTAAAGAACGTTATGTATCAAACAAACGTTTTAGTTGTACAGCCTCAGGATTTACTTCTGATGAAGAAATATATTATCCGGCAGAAAAGATAAAATGTGATTTTATTAGTTATTACCCTTATCAGAAAGCAGGTATTACAGAGGAGAAAAATACGATAGATCTAACCGTATGTACGGATCAGAGTTCAATAGCCAGCTATAACAATTCTGATTTCATGACCGCACAAGTTAGTAATGTCGCTTCGGGTAAAAAGAATGTAGAATTGCCTCATATACACCAACTATGCCAACTAACTATCAGAATCAAGCCAACAGGAGGATATGATATAAATGCACTTAAAAAGAATAATCCCTCAATTCGCATAAATGACGTCTTCACACAAGCCAGATATGATTTTGAAACAAAGGAATTTTCTTTGCTCAATGAAATTCAAAATATTCTTCCAAACGGTGAATGGAGCATCGATAATGGAACATTAATTGGAAAAAGAAGTATATTAATTCCACAAACGATAGCAGCAGGAACAGAGATACTCACGCTATCTGCAGATTCTAAACGTTATGAATGTCAGCTTGCCGAGAATTACGAATTAGGAAGTGGTACTTCCTGTGAACTTACAATACTGTACAATCCGCAACAAGGAATAAGTGGAATAATACCAGACATTAATGACTGGAAAGAAGGAAACAAAAGTGAAATCACTCCCGTTGAAAAAGTAGAAAAGACATGTATCTCAATTAGCGATTTTGATTTTGAACAAAGTTCTGTATACAACATCACCTCTGATGGAAAAATAGTAGCAGAAGTTTGCAAGGAATATTTATCTGCTTCCGAAATACATGCACAAGCGATTGTTATCTATCCTGTAAAAGATGGAAAAAGTGACTGGACAAAAGGAACCGTACTTCAGATAATCAGTGATGACAATGCAGTACATGGTGGTAAAGTGATGTGGCACAGTGATACAAACACATTAAGTTACACTCCCGGCAACCAGCGTCCAATCTCTTCTTTCTATATCACCTCTGATTTATCAATTACATTTATACCTCCCATCGATCCGGTATTACTGTCTATTAAAAAGAAGATATTGTCCGACGTCAGAGGAAGTGAAATAATCACGTATCCCATTGTAAAAATCGGGACTCAATATTGGACCAGAAAAGATCTTCGGACAACATTATACAATGACGGAAAGAAAATCACTTTAAAAACAGCTACCAATTATTCTAAAAGCTCTGCCGGATATTTCAAAGAGTCCACATTTATTTTCTATAATAAAGCAGTTGTTGTCACCGGAAAGTTAGCTCCCAAAGGATGGAAAATAGCCGATAATAGTGCCTGGGAACTATTAAAAATATACATCGAAGGAGACGGAGCAGTTCTGAAAGGAGATGATTTATGGGAAAAATCCGGATTCATATCTTCCAATGCAACAGGGTTCAATGCTATTGCCACCGGCATCTTTACTAAAGTAAAAGAGAACGATTCCAGTATCTATCAATTTGCCAGGAAATATACTGCCTATTGGAATATGGGAGCCACCCAAAAAGCAGTAGCAGAAAACGGTGTTCTTCTGAGGTATGACACGCATGAAATTAAAGGAGCAGCCTATTCAGATTATTGTGGATATTCAGTGCGATGTGTAGTTGAGTAAGTAAGTTCATCCCGAAAAAAGACTTTAAAACCTGCTTTATTTGTGATAAATTCTTTTGTTTATAGATGCAGAAAGATGTTTTTTGAATTATCTTTGTAGACCATTTAGCCCTATTGGAAAGATAAATGGCAGAAAAATAATATATTAACTAAATAAAAAGCAGAAAAATATGGCAATGCATACTTGGTTTGAGTGCAAAATCCGTTACGAAAAACTAATGGAAAACGGAATGAATAAAAAGGTAACCGAACCCTATTTGGTAGATGCACTCAGCTTTACAGAAGCAGAAGCACGCATTATCGAAGAGATGACCCCATTTATCACAGGAGAATTCACCGTTTCAGATATCAAACGCGCCAATTACAGCGAACTATTTCCCAGTGAAGAAGAGTCGGCAGACCGCTGGTTCAAATGCAAACTCATCTTTGTCACTCTGGACGAAAAAAGTGGTGCTGAGAAAAAAACATCCACACAGGTATTAGTGCAGGCATCTGACTTACGTGATGCTGTGAAAAAACTGGATGAAGGAATGAAAGGTACAATGGCTGATTACCAAATTGGCTCTGTAGCCGAGACTGCCATTATGGACGTATATCCATACAGTGCAGGACCTAATGATAAACCGGAAGTTTAATTGATATATGATTTTTGAATTATGGTTTATGAATTCATACACCGGAGTTTTTCATAAATCATAATTCATAAATCATAATTTATAAATCAACAATATGAGTGTTGCGGAGAATCTAAGAGAAGTATTGACCGAACTACCTTCAGGAGTCCGGTTGGTTGCTGTTTCGAAATTCCATCCCAGTGAAGCGATAGAAGAAGCTTATAATGCGGGACAGCGTATTTTCGGAGAAAGCAAAGTACAGGAGATGACTGCCAAACACGAGAGCTTACCCAAGGATATCGAATGGCATTTCATCGGACATTTGCAAACAAACAAAATTAAATATATGGCTCCTTATGTAGCCATGATTCATGGTATCGACTCATATAAGCTGCTTGTAGAAGTCAATAAACAAGCTGCCAAAGTTGAACGTACCATTAAGTGCCTGTTGCAATTGCATATAGCACAAGAAGAGACAAAGTTTGGTTTCAGCACTGAAGAATGCAGGGAGATGTTGTCTGCCGGAACATGGAAAGAACTGAAAAACGTACAGATATGCGGACTTATGGGCATGGCCAGCAACACAGATGATGTTGAACAAATAGACCGGGAATTCTGTTCTTTAAATAGTTTTTTCAAAGAATTGAAAGCTACTTACTTCTCTCATTCAGACACTTTTTGTGAACTATCTATGGGTATGTCACATGATTATCCTCAGGCTATTGCCGAAGGAAGTACACTTGTACGGATAGGAAGCAAGATTTTTGGAGAAAGAGACTATAACATTTAAAATTATCTACTATGACCGATTTAAAAACTACTTTTGCCGGGCTTCAACTTAAGAATCCCATTATCATTAGCAGTTCGGGACTAACCAATAGTGCCGGAAAAAACAAGAAGTTGGCCGAAGCAGGAGCCGGAGCCATCGTATTGAAATCGCTTTTTGAGGAGCAGATACTTATTGAAGCTGATCAGCTTAAAGATCCCACATATTCTGAGGGTAATGATTATCTGGCTGATTATATCAGAGAACATAAACTGGCCGAATATCTGGAACTGATCAAAGAAAGCAAGAAAGTATGTGATATTCCAATCATCGCAAGTATCAACTGTTATACAGATACAGAATGGATTGATTTTGCAAAGCAGATGGAAGAAGCCGGTGCGGATGCATTGGAAATTAATATCCTCGCAGTGCAATCGGACATTCAATATCAATATGGCTCGTTTGAACAACGCCATATTGATATTCTGAGTCATATTAAAAAAGTCGTTAAGATTCCTGTAATCATGAAACTGGGTGATAACCTGACCAATCCTGTGGCGCTCATTGACCAACTTTATGCTAACGGCGCAGCAGCAGTTGTATTGTTCAACCGTTTTTACCAGCCGGATATTGATATTGAAAAGATGGAACATATCTCCGGAAATGTATTCAGTAGTGCTTCCGACTTATCCAAAACACTTCGTTGGGTAGGAATTGCTTCTTCAATGGTTGATAAGATCGATTACGCAGCATCCGGAGGGGTACACAAACCTGCAGCTGTAGTAAAGGCGATTCTGGCAGGAGCATCAGCTGTAGAAGTATGTAGTACAATCTACCAAAATACCAACATGTATATTGGAGAAATGACCCGTTTCCTGGCCACATGGATGGAACAGAAAGGGTTTAAAAGTATTGCACAGTTTAAGGGAAAATTAAATGCAAAAGATGTGCAAGGCATCAATATGTGGGAACGTACTCAATTCTTGAAATACTTCTCCAACAAATAGAGAATAAAAAAATAGCTGCGTTATTTTTGTAACACAGCTATTTTTTTATCCTTTATTTTTGCCTATTAGTTCTTCTTATCCAACGCTTCAAAACAAGAGTTCTTACTTACAAATTCGGGAACAATATCCTTCATTGCTGCTACAATCTTCATCTGATCGTACGTATAACTCATTTCAATTAAATTCTGGATACGCTCTTTTACTTCATCATAATCATACTCGCGGACGGTAGCAATCATAATCTTATCGTGATAGGTAGGTTTTGTCAACTCCTTCACGTTCAAAAGTTCCTCATATAACTTTTCTCCATGCCGTAATCCGGTAAACTCTATTTTTACATCTGTACGCCCCGAAAGACTAATCATACGCTTAGCCAAATCAACAATCTTAACCGGTTTGCCCATGTCGAAGATATAAATCTCCCCGCCATTTCCCATACTTCCGGCTTCAAGTACCAATCTACAAGCTTCAGGAATAGTCATAAAATAACGAATAATTTCAGGGTGAGTCACAGTTACAGGACCTCCGCGCTGAATCTGATCACGAAAACGAGGAATAACAGAGCCATTAGAGCCTAATACATTTCCAAAACGAGTAGTGATAAATTGTACGGTTCCCTCTCCTTTTTCCTGTAATTTCTTAGCTAAAGACTGCACATAAATCTCACAAATACGTTTGGAACATCCCATCACATTCGTTGGATTTACAGCCTTATCAGTAGAGATCATCACAAACTTCTCTGCACCGTATTTTACAGCAAAATCAGCTAAAATACGTGTACCTGCTACGTTTACCTGAATAGACTCGGACACATTATCCTCCATCATTGGCACATGTTTGTAGGCAGCTGCATGGAATATATATTGAGGCTTATATTCACGGAAAATAGCTTCAATACGGGTCGGATTAGAAATATCTGCTACGATTGTCTCAGCATCAATATCTCTCCATCGATCCTGCAATTCAAGACGAATATCATGCAATGGTGTCTCTGCCTGATCTACCAGAATAAGTTTATAAGGATTAAAAGAAGCTACCTGACGCATTATCTCACTACCGATAGAACCGGCTGCACCGGTAATCATCACCCTTTTTCCTTCAAGATGAGAAGCAATCTTATGAATATCCACTTCAATCGGTTCGCGTTGCAAAAGGTCTTCAATCTGGATTTCCTTCAACTGAGTACGATTCAAAGGCTGTCCACCCCACTCACTCAAAGGAGGTGCAGTAAGTAGTTTTATATTATGAGCCAACAAACGATCTGCTATGTCCGTTTTCTTCAACTGATCCATCTTAGCCGGAGAAATGATAATGGTGTTCACATCGCGATCCTCCAACCTCTCAATCAGCGTATCATCATTGGGATACACCTTCACTCCCATCATAATCTTATCAATCAATTCCGGTTCGTCGGCAATAAAACCACGCAAACGATAATGATTACGTAAATTCACACGAAGTGACTTGGCTATATTTACACCTACTTCTTTTGCACCATAAATAAATACATTAACTGTCTGGCTACGATCAAAATTAATGATTTCAAAAAACATTTTAACCACAATGCGCGAACAAGCCATCAGAGCAAAATTTATGACATACGCCATAAACAACACACTTACCGGAGCTATCTTTACATTGAAATATGTATCCAGAAGAACACTCGTAACCATCAACGTCCCATATGATACGGTGAGGGATACGAAAATGCGCATAATATCAACAAATGAAGAAAAACGCAGTACATTGGAATACGTACGAAATACCCGGAAAAATACCAGATTAACAATTACTGTCCAGAGAATAGTCTTATCAATAGTAGAAGAGTCTAAAAAAATACTACGAAAATCATAACGGAGCGCATATGACAACATACACGAAGATACAATAATAAAGACATCAATCAACAGAATAGTCCAAATAGGCAACACCTTTGAGGAAAGGTATCGATGAAAAAATCTTGGTTTCATTCTTTTTACAGTTTTTTGTTTTAGGCGTTGCAAAGATACATTATTTTTATCAACCACCGCTTTATTTTACAAAATAATAAAAAATCTTTTGTGTTTCCCTACAAATCAATAGAAACCGAAAATAATAAAAAAAGTGTAATAAACGCATTGAAATTCAATGATTCCAATGCGTTTATTACATTCTCAAAAACTTACTAATCAGAAAGGCAAAGGTCCTTCATCTCCTCCACCAAACGGATTGGCACTTTGTGGAGCAAAATCGGGTACAGGCGGCGGAACATTACCGGAGCTACTATTCATACGCGAGCCAAGTACAGGCATCGCCCCTGCATCGGGCACAGGTATTACCATATCATCATCCGGATTCTGGAAACGAGTATATTCACCTTTAAATCGCAACAGAACATCACCCACAGCACCATTACGATGCTTTGCAATAATTATTTCGGCCATACCACGAAGATCATTTCCATGATCGTCCTGAAATATTTTGTAATACTCCGGACGGTGAATAAAACATACCATATCGGCATCCTGCTCAATGGCTCCGGATTCACGAAGGTCACTCAACTGAGGACGTTTTCCTTCAATACCCTCACGATTTTCTACACCACGATTCAACTGTGACAGAGCAATAATAGGAATGTTCAACTCTTTGGCAAGCCCTTTGAGCGAACGAGAGATAGTACTAACCTCTTCCTGACGGCTACCAAAAGCCATACCACTGGCATTCATCAGCTGAAGGTAGTCAATAATAATGATTCTTACACCATGCTCACGTACCAGACGGCGTGCCTTTGTACGAAGCTCAAACACGGATAGAGAAGGCGTATCATCTACATAAAGCGGTGCGTCGATCAGGTCTTTCAGTTTATAGTCCAACTGTTGCCACTCATATGCAGCAAGCTGTCCGCTCTTGATCTTTTCACTGGGTATTTCGCACACATTGGAGATAAGACGGTTCACCAACTGTACATTGCTCATTTCAAGCGAAAACAATGCAACTGGATTACGGAAATTGACAGCTATGTTCTTCGCCATGGAAAGCACAAAAGCCGTTTTACCCATAGCCGGACGGGCAGCAATAATAATGAGGTCGGAATTCTGCCAACCGGAAGTCATCTTATCCAGTTTAGTGAAACCACTCTCCAAACCACTTAATCCATCGGCACGGGCAGCAGCTTTCTGAATCAACTGATACGCTTCGCTAATCACCGGATTGATCTGCGTATAGTCCTTTTTCATATTCCGCTGCGAAATTTCAAAGAGCTTTCCTTCGGCTTCCTGCATCAAATCATCCACATCGAGCGTTTCGTCAAACGCTTTACTTTGAATGCCACTGGTAAAAGTAATAAGCTCACGTGCCAGATACTTTTGTGCAATGATACGGGCATGATATTCAATATGCGCAGAAGAGGCTACTTTACTACTCAGCTGTGTGATATAAAACGGACCACCTACTTCTTTCAAATCACCCCGTTTGGCAAGTTGTTCTTTTACCGTGAGAATATCCACCGGCTGCTGGTTGACTGCCAGATCGGTTATAGCAGCATAGATCAACTGATGACGATGTTCATAGAATGATTCCGGACGAAGTATTTCACTCACCAAAGAATAAGCATCTTTCTCGATCATCAAAGCACCCAATACAGCCTCTTCCAGTTCCGGCGCCTGAGGCTGAATACGTCCGTAATCAGTTATAGGTTGTGGAGTTTTGGATTTGGTATTACGTGGAGTTCTTTTGGGTTGTTCAGCCATCTTTATATTTACTATTTAAATTCTATTCATTTACAATCTAATCCTTAAGCACACTGCCAGTATGCAAAGGGGGTGACAAAGATAGAAAATAAAAATGAGACTGATAGCAGAATAAGATAGCAAGACTGATAAGAAATATCTATTTGCAACCTAATAATGTGTATTTAACATTTGTATATCTACACCATTAAAGTACGTACTTTATCCATATAAACTATGCATTTTAACTGTGCGTTAATTACCTATTTAACACTGCGTTAAATACGTAATTTTATAAGTAAGAAAACCTATTTATCTGCATTTTCTTCTTTCAAAGTACCAGATAATACTTCCCGTCAGTACAATCATCAGTATCGTACAGATGATAGATCCCTCAAAGCCAAAAGTACCGCCGTTCAAAATGGTATTCTCTGGCAGTTGCAGCTGTAACAGTGGCGGACAAAGCTCAATCCCGCTTACTTTATACCCCAACACAGGACCTTGCAACCAATTCCAGAACAGATGTAACGAAATCGGGAACCAGAGATTACGGGTATAGAGAAAAGCAACTCCGAGCAGACAGCCAGCCAACACAAGATTCAGCATGGGAAGAAAAGCTACATTCGGATTGAAAAGATGCATCAGAGAAAATAACACAGACGAAATCAGCAACGAAAGGAATTTGTTAAGCCTCGTCCGCAGCAACCGTCCCAAAACATAGCCACGAATCATTATTTCTTCTGTAAAGGCAACAAGAATACAGACACCGAAACTCCCCGCCAGATTGGTAAAGCTAAAATGAACTCCCATAATCCTGACCTCTCCCAATGCTAATGAAAGTCCGAATCCAATACCATACAGGAGTACAGCCACCAACAATCCATACAAGAAGTCTTTCCAACGCCCCCGGATACTAAGTCCTAAATCAGAAAACGGACGATAATCGCAATACTTAAGAACAAACAAAGCAGGAAGGACACTGGCCAGCAAACTGGCTGTCTGAATAACTGCGTATTGGGACAGTGTATACGATCCATGTACCCCCGAAAGCCCCAAACCAAGATAAGCAGCCACAGAAAGCACCATGGAAAGAAAGAAATATAATCCTATATAAACAGACAGACTGATAAGTACATGAACCCCTGTCCTGGGATTTTCCTGGCGGATAGCATTTTCTTGTTCCATATATAATAATTTACTTAGAGTATGCCACAATCATATAGCCTTATAGTAAAACTATGCCCACTGCCGCATTATTAATTGTTAAGCCGGAAGCAAAAATAACTATAAAAAACAAAAAGAGAGGCGTGTTCTCCCTTTTTTCTGTATATTTGTCTAAATAAAAGCTCACTCATGAAAATAAAACATTTATTTATAGGTCTGCTCCTGGCTGCAACGACACCGGGAATTATGGCGCAACCTATTAAAAAACAGTATTTTGTATCCAAAGCAGGAACATTGATTTCAATGATGACCGAAGACGAAGCAAACAGTGTTACTCATCTTACACTGACAGGAAAAATCAATGCAGAAGACTTCAGGCACCTGCGGGATGAATTTAAAAACTTAGAAGTACTCGATATCTCAAATGCAGAGATCAAAATGTATACAGGAAAAGCCGGAACACATCCCGACAAATTCTATGTATATATGCCCAACTTTATTCCTGCATATGCATTCTGCCAGGTAGTAAACGGACAACCTCAAGGAAAGATGTCATTGAAAAAAGTGGTTCTTTCAGAAAAGATCAAGAACATCGAAGATGCTGCTTTTAAGGGTTGCAGTAATCTTGCTATTTGCCAGATCAGAAAGAAAACGCCGCCCAATCTCCTTCCGGAAGGGTTGGCAGACAGTATTACTGCCATTTTCGTCCCATTAGGTAGCAGCGACGGATACAAAATAAAGGATAACTGGAAATCATTTGCCTTCATCGAAGGAGAACCACAGGAAGCTACTTTGCAAGTGGGTGCAATGAGTAGTCTGGAGAGTGAAATACAAAAGGCAGGCTTACAGCCCAAAGATATCAACTTCCTCACAATTGAAGGTAAATTGGACAACAACGACTTCAAACTAATCAGAGACTACATGCCCAACCTCGTTGCTGTAGATATTGCAAAAACAAATGCAACTTCTATTCCGGATTTTACATTCTCTCAAAAAAAATATTTGCTTCGTATAAAATTGCCCCACGGACTAAAGGTGATCGGCCAACGTGTATTTAGCAATTGCGGCAGATTATGTGGTACGGTAGAGTTACCCGCCAGTGTAACCGCTATTGAATTCGGTGCATTTATGGGATGTGATAATCTACGGCATGTGGTAGCTACAGGAGATAAAATTACAACATTGGGTGATAATCTATTTGGCGACGGGGTAGAAAACAAGTTGATATACAAGTAGGAATCGAGAAAATTAATAAAGAAACATCAGAGTGACTTAATACAGATTTACTTTACACCGTTTTAACATTATAAAAATTCATATGGCAAGTAAAGTATTTCCTCGTTGTAGGTATAGTTTAGATTTT